>JBIOJD010000103.1:0-10501 GCA_044450485.1 Polyangiales bacterium
CAGCAGAACCACGCTTCCCAGCCTCGGCCTGCGCGCAAAGCCGCGCGTCACGCCGACGCCGACGAGCCACGCGTAGATGGGTAGCGCGGGCACGAGCAGCCTGTATCCAGGCATCCAGTCGCCCCCGGTGAGCACGACAGCCGCCAAGTGCGCCAGCGCCACCCACAAAAGAGCGCGGTCATCCGAGCGCCCGCGCCGACTCGCCAGCCAGCACAGCACCACTCCCGCCAGCGAGCTCGCCAGCACGACGCCCTCCAGCGTGTACCGCAGTCCGTGGAGCAGCGGCCCGGACTTCGCGCGAAACGCGAGTGGGAGCCAATCGCCGAAGCTTGCGAGCCGGAACGCGATGACGCTTGCCACGCCGAGCATGGCCAGCACGACGGCACGCCGACCCGCGCGCGCGTGACGCAGGGTCGCATGAGCGAGCAAGACCGCACACGGCAGCGCGAGCTCTGGACGCAGCCATGCGAGCAGCCCCACGCTCGCACCGAGCCCGAGGCCCGCCGGTAAAGGACGGCGTGTGGCACCCAGCACCGCCAGCGTCAGCAGCAGCGTCGCAGCACCGGTCTCGAGCCCCGCGCCCGCCCACGTCGACAGAGACGGCGACAGCGCCAGCACGAGCCCCGCGACGCAGCTCGCTGCGGTTCCACGCGACCGCCGTTGCAAGCGCCGCAGCAGAGCGAAGCACGCAAGCGCCGTGCACGCGATCCCGAAGCCCTTGGCCGCGCTCACGGGATCTGCGCCGAGCGTGCTGGCCAAAAGGCCGGGCAACAGCCACAGCGGCCCGGTCACGCCGTCGCTCGACACGTGCGCGTTCATTCCGTAGCCGAGGCCGGAGGCCAGATTGTGCGCGTAGCGCGCCGTGATGAACGCGTCGTCGACGGTGTAGGGCCATGCAAGCACCGCCAATACGGTCACCGCGAGCGCCGTCAGGCTGGGAGCTGCGGCCCGTGCGCGCACCGACAAAAAGGTGTAGCGTGGCCGCGTCATCGAGCTCGGCCTTCATGCTGCGCACCAGACTGATCGCAGGCGGCACCTCGGGGTTCGTGCTCGGCGCGGTATTCACGACCGTGCTCACGTTCGCCAACTTCGGCGAGACCTTCTTCGAGCCATGGCGGGTGGATCCGGCGCGGCCCGCGCCGATCAGTCTGCGCTTGCCGAGAACGACGCTGCGAACCGCGGACACCGGCACGGGCGAGCAGAGCCCGACGGCTTCGCCCGTGGTCCCGCGCGGCCAGGTCGTGACCGACCCCACGCTCGCGCGCATGGTGCGGACCTACGAGCACGAGCGCCGGCCGCCTCGTCCCACGCACTTGGCAGCGTGGTGGCTCGTGCACTTCCTGGTCGTCTTGATGATGACCACCTACTTGAGGCGCGGCGGCACGCGGCAAGGCACGCTGCTGCGAACGCAAGTCGGGCTCGTGACGCTGGCGCTGACCTTCTTGCTGCTCGACAAGGCGCTGCTCCTCTTCACGCAGTGGTCGCCGTACCTCTTGCCGATCGCGCTCGTGCCGCTCTGGTCGTCGTTTTACCTCGACCGCCGTACCGGAATGCTGATGAGCGGCGTGATGACTCTGATCAGCGCCTCGCTCGTCTCCTACGACCCGATCGTGTGTGCGACCTACTTCACGAGCTGCGCGGTCGGCTCGCTCTACGTGCGTGACCGCAAGCATACGGCGAGCCTGATTTCGGCCGGCGCGCTCGCCGGTGTCTCGGCCGCCGCGGTGCACGTCGCGACCAAGGAGCTGTTCGACGGTTTTTCGCTCGCGGCCGCGCTCGAGCAACCGTGGAACGAAGGACCCTTGGCCGCAGCCGCGGCGGGGCTCTACGCGGGGGCGCTCGCGTTCGTGTTCCAGCCATTGGTGTCGCGCTTGCTCGGCGTGCTCTCGCGCGGTCAGCTCTTGAACCTGACCGATCTCGATCATCCCTTGCTGCGCAAGATGGAGGCCGAAGCCCCGGGCTCCTGGGAGCACTCGCGGGCGATGGCGAACCTGGCCGAAGCCGCCGCCGCGTCGATCCATGCCGACGCCCTGCTCACCCGCACCGGCGCCTACTACCACGACCTCGGAAAGACCTGTCAGGCCAAATACTACGTCGAGAATCTCGTGGCCGGCGAGACGAGCCCACACGAAGAGCTCGACCCGGACGTGAGCGCCGACGCGATCATGGCGCACGTGATCGAAGGCGTCCGGATCCTGCGCGAGGGCGGGATTCCGGAGCCGGTGGTCGAGTTCGTGTACACGCACCATGGCACGAGCCTGATCGAGTACTTCTGGCACAAGTGCTTGCGCCAAGGGAATCCGAAGCAGCTCACCGAGAATGCCTTCCGCTATCCCGGCATGGCGCCGCGCACCAAGGAAACCGCGATCCTGATGCTGATCGACTCGATCGAGGCCGGCGCGCGCACCGTGGATCCGCCGACCCACGACGCCTTCGAGCAACTCGTCCAGCGCGTGATCTTCAGCAAGCTGCGCCAGGGCCAGCTCGATGACTCGGGGCTCACGTTGCAGGACCTGCGCACGCTCTCGAATCGCATCGCCGATACGCTGGTGACCGTTCGGCACAACCGCATCCGTTACCCGTGGCAGGAAGAGCCGGGCTACGTCGACGGGAGCATCGGCGAGGGCCCTGACGGAAGCCAGCGGCCCGTGGCGGCCGAGCCCAAGACGATTGGAAGCTCGGGAAGCGCGCAGCCGGCCGAGCCCGCAAAGGCAACGGCACCCTCGAGCGACAGTCCCCGCGGTTGAGACGCCGCGGACCCTAGATCGCTCTCACTCGGGCAGCGGCTCGCCGCGCTCCTCGCACTCCCTGCGGTGCGCCTCGATGACTTGGACGAACTCGTCGGCCACGGTCGGGTCGAACTGCGACCCGGCACAGCGCGTGATCTCGGCCATCGTAGCCGCGTGCGGCAGTGCCTTGCGGTACGCCCGATCGCTCGTCATCGCGTCGTAGACGTCTGCGACGGAGATGATGCGCGCCATGGACGGAATGTCCTTGGCCTTGAGCCCGAGCGGATAACCGTTGCCGTCCCACCGCTCGTGGTGGCAGTGGACGCCGGGAATGAGCGGTTGCAAGAACTCGATGGGCTGGAGGATGTCCTTGCCGTAGCCCGGGTGGCGCTTGAAGATCTCGTACTCGCGCTCGCTCAGAATGCCGGGCTTGTTGAGGTTCAGCACGCAGCCGATCTTGCCGATGTCGTGCATGAGCGCCGACTGGCGCACGATCTCGATCTGCGACTCGGACATCCCGAGGCGCACTGCGAGCATCTGCGAGTACTTCGCGACGCGCTCGGAGTGCCCGGAGGTGTAGCGATCCATCTTGTCGATGGCGTTTGCGAGCCCACGGATGGTCTGCCGAAACGTGCCCTTGAGGTTCTCGTAGAGCTTGGCGTTCTCGATCGACGCAGCGGCGCGGTCGGCCACCATGCGCAGGAGCTTGCGCTGGCCCTCGTCGAAGGATTTCTCCGGGCTGAAGCTGCAGACCGCCATGTAGCCGATGGTCCGCGCCGTCATGGTCATGCGGGTGGCCATCAGCGAGCACAGCTCGGCGGCCCGCGGCGGCTCGGCAAAGAACTGCAAACCCTGCCGCCCGTGAACTTTGAGGCGGCGCTCGTCGCAGAAATGTTGCTCCAGGCGCTCGGTGGAAAGCGTGCCGGGGTCGAAGCCCTCCGCGGCGCGGAAACTGGGGTTGACCATGCGGGCGCGCTCGAAGAAGCCGCCTTCGCCGTCCTCGAGCACGATCATCACCGCGTCCGCGCCCACCTCGTCGACCGCAGCGTCGATGACCGTGCGGATGACCTCGTCGAGCGACAGGCTGTTCGCGATGGCTTCGCTGACCTTGTACAGCGACAGGGCCTCCTTCAATCGAAGGTTCTCCGCCTGGAGCTTCCTGCGCTCCAGCCCTCGGCGGACGGTGTGCACCACCTCCTCCATCTTGAAGGGCTTCATGATGTAGTCGTAGGCGCCGCGCTTCATCGCATCGATCGCGGTCTCCACCGTGCCGAAGCCGGTCATGATGATGGTGATGACGCCGGGCGCGTGGTGCGAGATCGCCTCGAGCAGCTCGATGCCGCCGAGGTTCGGCATCTTGAGGTCGCTCAGCACCAAATCGAAGCGCGCGCGCGACAGCTCGATCAACGCGGCTTGTCCGTCCTTGGCGGTGCGGACGTTGAAGCCTTCCATGGTCAGGAAGTCCGCCAGGATCTCACGAATCACGTGCTCGTCGTCGACCACGAGGATCGTCGGCGAATCGCTCGCGGCGGTCGTGATTTCGTCTGCGGGCCTGGTGTCCTGCATTCAGTCCCGGTTCGCTCGCACGCTGGGCCGGCCAGAGCCCGCGCGCGTGTGCCCGTAACGGACCTTTCACTAGTATTCCGCTGCTCTCGAGGTGTCAACGCTCTAGACATGAGAGCACCCGCGCATCGCGCGGCGAGCGTGTCTGAGGTGCACGCCCCTCGTGTGCGATGGCGTAGCCAGAGGTGTGGACATTGCCCGATCGTGAGGCAACCACGCGCATTCACTCGAGCTGGACTGGGTGCGACTCCACGCAGTACGCTTAGCAGAGCTGCTTCGGCTGCTCGTTCTCGTTGGAATTACGCAGGCGTGGACTCCGATCACGACATCAAGACTCGCGTCACGACCTTGGAGGAGCTCAAGGTCAAGCGCAAGGGCGACGACTGCCTGGTCGTGATTTACGCACCCATCCAGTCGGATCTCGGCAAGCGGCACGTCCTGCACAAGGAGCTGATCAGCATCGGTCGCGACCGCGACAACGAAATCGTGCTGGATAGCGACAGCGTCTCGCGGCGCCACGCCAAGGTCGAGCATCGCGACGGCTACTTCTACGTCGTCGATCTCGATTCGACCAACGGCACCTTCGTGAACGACGAGCCCGAGCCCGTGACCGCGTGCCAGCTGCGCCGGGGCGATCAGCTCAAGATCGGCGACACCATCTTCAAGTACCTGTCTGGATCCGACGTCGAGGCTCAGTACCACGAGACGATCTTCAACATGACCATCACCGATGGTCTCACGGACGTCAGCAACAAGAAGCAGCTCGACACGGTCCTCACCAAAGAGATCCCGCGCGCGCTGCGCCACGCGCGCGAGCTTTCGGCGTTGATGATCGACATCGATCACTTCAAAGAGGTGAACGACACCTACGGTCACCTGGCCGGAGACTCCGTGCTGCGCGACCTCGCCGGCATCCTGGCGAAGCGCCTGCGTCCCGACGACGAGCTCGGCCGCTATGGCGGCGAGGAGTTCTGCGCCGTGCTGCCCGAGACGCCGCTCGCCGGCGCGATCAAGATCGCCGAAGAGCTGCGCACGCTGGTCGAGCAGCACGCATTCCTGGTCGAAGGCGAGCAGATCAAGGTGACCATCTCCATCGGCGTGGCCGAGCTGAAGAAGGGCATGGACCTCAAAGCCTTCTACAAAGCCTCGGACGAGATGCTCTACCAAGCCAAGCGCGGCGGCCGCAATCGCGTCTGCGGCTGACCGCGACCCTAGGGGCTCGTCCCTTCGGCTACGAGAAGTCCCGGCGCGTATGCAGCAGCTCCGCGAACGACCGCTGCCTGCGAAGCGAACGATACACCGGGTCGAGCAGCAGGTCCTCGTCGCGCACCTTGCCGGCTCGATACGCCTGACCGAGCGCGGTCCACCACGCATCGATGTCGCCTTGCGCCGGCACGGCAGTCGTGCGCACCGGCCGCGTGGGCGGCAGCGCCTCGCCGCTCCACACCGCGCGCCGAATCGCGCCGATGTGGCGGCCTTGTTCCGAGCCTTCGGCCTGAGCCGCCAGCCGATCGAGCAAGCGCAGCAGCGGCTCCGGCGGCTCTATCTCCGTGGCCAGCATGCCGAGCGCGTCCGCGACCTGTGTTGGGCTCGACCCTCGCGCGCGCCAGGCTGCGGCTGGCGCGCGCACGCACAACCTGCGCGCAACCTCCATCGCAGCCGCGCTGTCGCCGAGCAGCAACGCGATCTTGAGCGCTTCGAAGTCGCACCAACCGAGTGGCGGCACGCAGCGCCCGGCAGCCAGGTAGCTGGCGAGCGCACGCTCGGGCTCGCCGAGACGGCGCAACGCGTGCGCGACCGTGGCGTGCGCGGCCGCCACGTCCGACTCGATCTCGACGTGACGGAGCCCGGTCGCCAGATACTTTTGGAGGGAGAACGGTTGGTCGAAGTCCGGAGCGCTCCAATCGAGCACGCACAGCCGGCACCAACCATCGAAGGTCCGGTGCACCAAGCGCAGCTCGCCGTCGAGCGAAGCGTCCACGATTGGCCAGGTGTCTGCGATGGGCCCGGCGCCGCGGTCGAAGGCCAGCAGCGGCCCGTCGTGGGTGAGGTAATAGGGAACGGGCAGCTCCGGGTCGTCAGCGGTACGGCCGAGCCGCTCCGCAAGCGCCCGCAGCGCTCCGAGCACGCTGCCCTCGGCTGCACCCCCCACCCGCAGCAGCGTGCCCGAGGGCAGGCGCCCACCGTTGCCGTAGCTCAGCAGCAGGCGGAGGTCGGAAGGCAACGGCGAGACCAGGGCGTCCTCGACTTCGGCGAGATCCGCCGGCCCCGCTGGAGACTCCATGGATATTTTGGAATTTTTGGTATTATCGGTAATCCACGAAATCAACGCTTGGACGCCCCGATGCATGTCAACCGCAGGCTAATGCGCAAGACCCGGGCTTGACCAGGTTTCTGGCGCCCCCCGAGGGCCACCGCTACGCTCGGCTCCATGCGCCGGCTGGCTGCGCTGATGGGGTTGCTCGCGATCGTGGTGCCCAGCACTGCGCTCGGGCGCGCCGACGACACGGACGACGACGCCGTCGCGCCGCCACCTTCGCCCGACGGAGAGGCGATTCGCGCCGCACGGGCCGACCTCGACGCCATGGTGAGCGCGCTCCTGCGGGATCAGCCAGAAGGCTCCGAGCAAGCCGAGCCCGCAGCCATCGAAGTCGAGACCACGCCGCCGAGCTTGAGCTCGGACGCGCCACCGGCTGCGCCCGAGCAGAAGCCCGCGCCGCAGCTCGAGTGGCTCCAAGGCATCGCACTGCCAGACATCCCGATTCGTTGGCACGACCTCTTGTTGCGCATGCTCTCGTACTACCGCGATGACCCGCGCGGTCGGACGCAGATGCGCGGCTGGATGCAGCGGGCAGGTCGGTACGAGCCGATGATCCGCGAGAAGCTCAAGGCGCTCGGCTTGCCGCAAGATCTCTTGCTCGTGGCCATGGTCGAGAGCGGCTTCGAGCCGACGGCCGAGTCGCCCGCTGGTGCCGTTGGGCTGTGGCAGCTCGTCGAGACCACCGCTCGCGACTACGGCTTGGAGAAGAACCGCTGGGTGGACCAGCGCAAGAACCCGGAGCGCGCGACCGACGCGGCCGTGCACTACCTCAAAGAGCTGCACGACAAGCTCGGCTCGTGGCCGCTGACGTTGGCCGCGTTCAACATGGGCTACGGCGCCTTGCTGCGCTCGGTGCGCAAGTACAACACCAACGACTTGTGGCTGCTGTGCCGGCTCGAAGCGGGCATGCCCTACGAGACCATCGCTTACGTCGCCAAGGTGATGGCGACCGCCATCGTCGCCCGCAACCCGGAGCGGTTCGGTTTGGGCGACCTGCGCAAGGACCCCGAGCAGGCCGTGACCAACGTGGAGGTACCGGGCGGCACGAGCCTCGCGAAACTGGCCAGCGTGGCCGGCACGTCGGTCGATGCGCTCCACGAGCTCAACCCGGACCTGCTGCGCAAGCGCGTCCCACCGGACGTCAAGCAGTGGACGCTGCGCATTCCTCGCGAGAAGGCCGAGCGCTTCGCCAAGCGCTGGCGGGAGCTGCAGCCCCAAGCCCCGAGCCACGCCACGCACGTGCTGTTGTTCGGCGAGCGCTTGCGCGACGTGGCCGAGATGTATGGCACGAGCGAGCGCAAGCTGCGCGCGTTGAACGACCTCGGCGACGAGGACACCGTGCGTCCCGGCGCGCGGCTGATCGTTCCGGACGTCGAGCCATCGGCGCGGCCGAGCGACCCAGAGCCGCCGGTCGTGGGCGTGCCCGAGCAGAGCTTCTCGTATCCGGATCGCGAGCGGATCTTCTACCGCGTGCGCGGCGGGGATACCGCACCGGAGATCGCGGCGTTCTTCGGCGTGAAGCTAGACGAGCTGCGCTCCTGGAACAGCATCTCGACCGACGCGAGCCTGCAATACGGCTTGATCCTACAGCTCTACGTTCCCAAGAGCGCAGACCTCGAGCACGCCGTGTACCTGAAAGCCGACGCCGTGCGCCCGCTGGTGGTCGGAAGCGACGAGTTCTTCGCCTATCACGAGGCCCAGCGCGATCGTGTGCGGGTCCGCTACCGCGTGCAACCGAACGATACGGTCCGCTCGCTGGCGGAGCGCTTCGACCTCTCGGTCGGCTCGATCGCGCGTATCAATGGCTGGCGCGGACCGCGGCCGCTCGACCCGAGCTCCGAGATCATCCTGTACGTGCCATCGAAGCAAGCGCAGAAGCTCGACCCGCGCCAAGCCGCACGGGATTAGAGTACCGATGAAAAGCATCGGCGAAGCGCAGCGGGAGATCGTGGAGTGCTTCGAGCCGATTGGGGTCGAGCGCCTGCCGCTGTTGCAGGCTCTGGGCCGATGGCTCGCGCAGGAGGTGCCCGCGCGCATCGACCTGCCCCGCTTCGACAACAGCGCCATGGACGGCTATGCGGTGCGACACGCTGAGCTGTCGGCCGGCTGCTTGTTGAAGGTGGTGGGTGAGTCTCGCGCCGGAGGCGCGTGGCCGGAACCGCTCTTGCCGGGGACCGCGATGCGTATCTTCACCGGTGCGCCGATGCCCGCGGGCGCAGACACGGTGGTGATCCAAGAGGACACGCGGCTCGACGCTGCTGCAGTGCGCATCGAGCACGTGCCTGCGGCCGACGCCAACGTCCGCCATAGAGGCGGTGACCTGCGCGCTGGTAGCATCGCCCTGGCACGCGGACAGCGGCTCGCGCCCGGCGAAATCGGCTTGCTGGCAACGCAAGGCGAGCACGCAGCCACGGTGTATCGCCAACCGCGGGTGGCGATCGTGTCGACCGGCGACGAGCTGCGCGACATCGGGCATGACGACGCGCCGGGCACCATCGTGGGCTCCAACGCCTACTCGCTGGCCGCACAGGTGCGAGAGAGCGGTGCGGAGCCTTGGGTGCTCCCAGCGGTTCCCGACCGGCTGGACGACATCGCGAGCGCCCTCGATCAGGCCCTGCGTGCCGATGTCGTGCTCTCGAGCGGCGGCGTGTCGGTGGGTGAGCATGATCTCGTGGGGCGTGCGCTCGAACGGCTCGGTATTTCGGTCCGACTGTGGAAGGTGGCGATCAAACCGGGCAAGCCTCTGATGTTTGCGCTGTCCGGCCGAACGCCGATCGTGGGGCTGCCGGGCAATCCGGTGAGCGCGCTCGTCACCTTCGAGGTCTTCGTCAAGCCGGCCTTGCGCCGAATGCTCGGCGACGATGCACCGTACCCGGAGCTGATCGGCGTGCGGCTCGAGCACGACCACCGTCACGCCACGGGCAGGACCGAGCTCGCGCGCGCGCGCCTGGTGCCGAGCGGCGAAGGCGCTCCGCTCGCGCGCTTGCATCAGCTCCAGGGCTCCGGGTCGCTGCCTTCGATGTGCGGCGTGGACGCGTTGGTGGTGCTGGACGGCGAGGTCGAGCATTTCCCGGCAGGAAGCGCGCTGCGAGCGCTGCCACTGCGCCGAGATCGCGGCCAAAGCCAGCCGCAGTTCGGTTGACCAGTCGGCGCGCACGCGTTGCGCCCGGTAGGAATCCGTGGGATCTCGTAGAGCATGGCCGCCACGCAGCGCGCCGCACTTCCGGCCGCCCTGCCCAGTCCGAGTGAGCCGCTCGCCACGGCCATCGTGCGCGTGCGACGCCGGATCAGGCTGCGGCGGGGACTCGACGCGGGCACGACCTTCGGCTTGGTCGCATTGGCCGCGGCGGGCTTTGGGCTGGCGCTGCTCCGGACCGGCGCCCACGGTGATGCGCGCGCCTGCTTCACGTTCGCCGCCGCCCTGCCGCCCCTGGGCTTCTTGCTGGGAGCGCTGCGGCCGATCGAGGCGTTGCTCGCGGCCCGGCTCCTCGACCGCTCGCTCCGCACGCCCGACTTGATCGCGAGCGGCTGGTCGTTCGCGGCCATTCCAGAGAACGCGCGCAGCCCGTTCATGCAAGCCTGCTTGCGCACTGCCAGCGCCCGTGCGCGCGACGCAAACGCCGCCCAGGCATTGCCGATCGGAGCCCCAAAGGCGCTGCCGCAGGTGGCTGCGCTGGCTTGCGGCGTGCTCTTACTCGCCTCGCTCCGAGTGACGATGCCCCAGAAGCCAGCGCTGGCGGCGCATGCCCGGCCCCGACTGCTGCTACAGCAGGACGACATCGACGCCGCGCGACACGCGGTCGCACCCTGGCTTCTCGAACAGCACATCGATCCCGAAGTCCGCGACGTCGCGCAGCAGCTCAACGCATTGCTCGAAGCTCTGCGCGAC
>JBIOJD010000104.1:0-10441 GCA_044450485.1 Polyangiales bacterium
CCCCCCCCTGCCCCCCCCCCCCCCCCCCCCCCCCCTCCCGCCCCCCCCCCCCCCCGCGCTCTCGCTCACCCCGTCCCCCGCCCGCACATTACCCCCGAACGGGGCTCCTTTACCATGTTGGCGATCGCTTGCTTGCGCGCCTTGCAGCCGCGTGCGACCTCGAGCTGCGCGATCGCGAGCAAGTGCGGGAACACACGCTCGGCCGGCTTGTACTTGAGGAGTTTCTCGGCCGCGACGCGCCTCTCGCGTGGGGTCTTGCCGTCGAGCAAGGTCTCCGCGGGGCCGCTGAGCTCTGGCGGCAGGACGGGCTTGGGCTTGGCGGCCGCGGCCGACGCTTGCGCGCTCGGCATGATCTTCTGCGCCACCTCGGCGACCTTCGCCAGCACCGTGCTCGTGGTCGTGGGCGCAGGTGCGGTTGCTTCGGGCTTGTCCGTCTTGGGCGGCACCGGTTTGCTCTCGGGCCCCGAGATGCTCAGCGCGCCGAGCACGAACAGCGCGCTCAGCGCCCCGCCCGCCTGAACGTATCGGGCCCAGGCCGGTTGCCCGCGGTAGAGCTCGAGCGCGCGTTGCAGTCCTTCGAGCGCCGGACGCCCGAAGCTCGGTTGCGTGGGGAGCGATGTGGCGGAGACGCCGGACAGGCTGGTCTGCGCCAGCCGCCGCAGCGTGTCGCGCACGTCGGCGGCGTGCTCCGGTCGGTCGGTCAGTGCGCGGGCTGTCAAACGCGCGATCAGGTCGTCGAGCTCGGCCGGCAGCGTCGAGTCCGCCGTGGTCTCGCGCAGGCTGGGAACGGGCTCGGTCATTTGGCGCGTGACCACGGCCGTGAGGTCCGGCCCATCCCACAGCTCGCGTCCGCTGATGCACTCCCACAGCACGACCCCGAGGGCATAGAGATCGGCGCGATGGTCCACGCGGTCGCCCAGCGCCTGCTCGGGTGACATGTACCCCGGCGTGCCCATCACGGTGCCGACGCGCGTCAGCTCGCGATGGGCTTGTGCGCCTGCCGGTGCTGGCGCGTCGCGGGGGCCGATGTGCGCGATGCCGAAGTCGAGCACCTTCACCAGGTCGCTGCCATCTTCGCGTGGCTCGACGAGCACGTTGTCGGGCTTGAGGTCGCGGTGGATGATGCCTGCGGCCTTGGCGGCCGAGAGCGCGTCCGCGACCTGCGCGCCGATCTCGCACACGCGCCGCCAGGGCAGACGCTTGCCGGCTGGAAGCAAGCCCCGCAGGCTGCGGCCGCGCACGAGCTGCATCACGAAGTACGCGCCGCCTTCGGGCAGCGTGCCGTAGTCGATCGCGCTCGCGACGTGCGGGTGCTCGAACTGCGCGGTCGCCATGGCCTCGCGCGCGAAGCGCGCCGCGACCTCGCCGTTGCCCGCCAGCTCGGCGCGAATCACCTTGAGCGCGACCTGCTTGTGCAACGTGAGCTGCTCGGCCACGAACACCGCGCCCATCCCGCCCTCGCCGAGCACGCGCTCGATGCGGTAGCGGTCGTCGAGCACGCGGCCCGCCCATTCGCTCGGGGCCTTGGGCGGAGCGAGCTCGGTCGCGCTGTGTGCGCGTTCGACCTCCTGGGCCTCGGCGATCGGTTTTTCCCCGCTCGCCGCGACGACGCCCGGGTGCGAGCCGCCCTCGGACGCCGCTCGGGCGCTGTCCTCGGACACCGGCTTCTGGTCGTGCTCGCTCCCCACGGAGCCCGAACTTAGCACGAAACGCCGCCGCAAAAACTGCGACGCGCGGAGCTATGCCCGCGAAATCACGGCGTTCTTCGTCAATCGATGCGATACGGCAAGACCGGTCCCCGCGCGCGGCGCACGGGCATGCGCGGGGACCGTTTCGCGGGGGACGGTGCGAGCGTTTGCTCGACCAGCAAGATGGCGTCTTCGTCTTCGATCGCGAAGCTTTGGATCGGATTGCGGGGCAGCAGGCCGTCGTGCGCTTCGGTCATCAGCTGAACGCGCAGTGCCGAGTGCGGCTTCACGTGCAGCAAGAGATGCGCGGTGCCGTCGCTTTCGGTCTGCCCAACGGTCTCGCCTGCGACACGGATCGGCAAGCCTGCGACCTCGGGCCCTCGCACGCGCACCACGATCGCCGCCTCACGCTCGAGCGGCTCGCAGTGCGCGGTGAGCTCCAGCGCGGGCGCCTGGCTCGTGGTTGCCCCGATGCGCCGCAGCACGAGGCGTCGCTTCGGGTCGAGCGTTCGGTACGACGGCGGGCACGCGCTCGAAAGCGCGACGGACTGGCCTTCCGTGCCAGCGAGCTGAGCGCGAAGCGAGCCGTCCTCGGCCGTGGCCCCGAGCTCACGCCCATCGGCCCAGAACAGCGCGCCAGCGACAGGCTGATCGGTCGTGCTCGATGCGCGCAGCCGAAGTGAGAACGTCTGGACTTGGGTTGCGTCCCGTTCGCAGCCCGGAAGGTTCGAGCCGACCGCGGCTGCGAGCGCCGCCGCAAACAACCCGGAGGAGACTTGGGTCAATCTGAAGGTGAGCTGCATGGGATGGCTCCTGCTTCCGTGTGCTTCTCGCAACGCGCCTGCAGTTTGCGTTCTAGGACGCGCGCGACCACCGTGTACGCATCGCGTTCGGGCTGCTTGATCGCCAGCGCGCGATAGACCGAAAGTGCGTCCGCGTAGCGTCCCTCGGCGAGCGCCGCCACTCCATCGGTCGGCGTGGCGCTGGTCGGCGTCGGAGGTGGTGGGTCGTTCAATCGCGCGCCATCGGGCGGCGCGCTCATCGTGGGCTCGTGGGGCGTGGGGCTTCGGGGCGTGGCGACCGGCACGCTCGCAGCGGGGCCGAGCACCACGGGCGTTCGGTGCGCAGCCAATGACAGCCCGAGCAACGTCAACGCCGCGCCGACCAGCGGCGCTCCGATCAGCAGCAGCAAACGTGCAGCAGGCGCGCGCCAGAGGCGAGTCGCCTTGCGAGGTCGCTTCGAAAATGGGCTCGGCGCGATCACGGTTTTCACCGGCACGGGCTGGCTCGGCGGAGCCGCATGCGTGACCTTGGGCGCCGCTCCGAGCAAGCTCGCGAGCTCGGCTGCCGCATACTTACGGGTCGCGGGCTCGCCCGAGCTCCTGTCGCTTGCTTGCCGAGACGGGATACGCAGGAAGCGCGTTGGCAGTGCGCTCTCGATTCCGAGCTGCTTTGGTGCGGAGCGTGCCTTCGGTGAGTGGGACATCTTCAGCTCTCCGATGCGATTCGTGGGGTGGGGACAGCGCAGGCGACCGAGCGTGGCCTTCCTTGCTGGTAGAGCGTGCGCAGGGCGTAGCCGCGCTCGTCGGGTCCCACCTCGACGATTTGGTTCACGCGTCGGACACCGTCGGCGCCGCGCTCGGTTTGTACGATGGCGTCGATCGCGGACGCGATCTGGCCGCGCAACGCCCAAAGTGGCAGCGCCACGTCGCTCATCAGCGTGAGCGTTTCGAGCCGCGCCAGCGCGTCGGCGGGGCTGGTTGCATGGATGGTCGAGAGACACCCTCCGTGCCCCGACGTCATGGCCTGGATCAGGTCGAGCGCTTCGGCGCCGCGGATCTCGCCCACCACGATTCGGTCTGGGCGCAGGCGCAGCGTGGTCTTGAATAACTGCCGCACGCTCACCTCTCCACGCCCGCGCGCGTCTGCAGGCCGCGCTTCGAGCTCGACGACGTGCTCGTGCGGTAGCGAAAGCTCGCGCGCGTCCTCGATCACGACCACCCGCTCGGACTCGGGAATGTATCGGCTGAGCGCGCCGAGCAGCGAGGTCTTGCCCGAGCCGGTTCCTCCCGCGACGAGCACGTTGCGACGGTCGGCGACGAGCGCGCGCAGCAGCAGTGCGCCTTGTGCGCTGAGGCTGCCGTATGCCACGAGCTGCTCCACGCTGAGCGTGGTGCGGCTGAAGCGACGAATGCTCAGGATCGGGCCGTCGGGCGCCGCCGGTGGCAACACTGCTTCGATGCGTGAGCCGTCCGGCAAGCGCGCTTCGAGGATCGGGCTCTCGGGGCCGATGCTGCGGCCCGCGTACTGCGCGACGGCGCGCACGGCCGCCATCAGCGCTTCCGGCCCGTCGAAAGCATGTTCTGTGCGCTGCAGCTTGCCGCGGCGCTCGACGTAAACGTGTCGAGGTCCGTTGACCATGATCTCGGTGACGTCGCCTTGATCGAGCAGCGGCGCGATCGGCTGCAGCAGTACGCGCAGATTGCGTTCGTGAAGCTCGAGCGGGATCACGGTGCCTCCTTGCTGGGTTTCTCGGCGAGCCACGCCAACACTTCGGGTGCAAACGCGCCGTGCGGGTCCAATGCTGCGTAGGTTTCGAAGCTCTTACGCGCGGCCGGCTCGTCGCGAAACGCGTCGCGCTCGATCACGCCCAGCAGGTAGTGCGGCTGGGCTGCCTCGGGCTGGCTCGCGATCACGCGCTCGAGCTCCGTCCGCGCTTCGGCGACGTGGCCGAGCGCCAAGCGAATGGCCGCGACCAGATAGCGCAGCTCCCAGGCGTCGGGGTGGCGACGCAAGAATGGCACTGCGTGATCGAGGGCGGCTCGCAACCTGGACGCGGCGATGCAGACACGGGTGAGCGGAACGATGGCCCGCGCCTCGGGGTAGCCCGCGCGGACCGCGAGCGTCATGTACTGCTCTGCGCGGTCGTGGTCGCCGCCCGCGAACAGCGCTTGACCGTGCGCGAACAGCGACTCGGGTGAGGTCGCCGCGGCATCGGCCGCAGCCGGGGGCCTGGTTTCCGCGCGCGGCACGCAGGAGGCGCCGAGCACGACGAGGCTGCAGACCAGTAAGCGTCGCGCGCTCATGGTTTCCTCTCGGGATTTGGGGCGGCGTCGAGCTGCAGTTGCTGCCGTCTCAGTTGTGTCGTGAAAGAGCTCTCGTGTGCCGACAGCAACTCGAGCAGAAAGGCGATGTCGGCGCTCGCCAAGGCCAGGTGGCCCTCCGTGGACGCGCGCTCGTAACGGATCGCGTGGTCGCGGTAGTCGCGCTCGACTCGCTGGCGCCAGATCGCCGCCCGGTGCTCGGCGCGGGCTGCAAGGGCGGCCTCGTGCAACAGAGCGTGGCAGCCACCGGCGCTGGCCAGCTCACGCAACGCGTGGAGGCCATCGCTCGGCGCAAACGGATAGCGTGCAACATCGGCTTCGGCAAGCGCGTCGGCTTGGCGGGCGCGCTCGGGCGCGGCCTCGCTCGAGACGTCGCAGCGACTTGCAAAGGAAGGCAAGGGCGGCGCCGAGACGTGCGCTTCGTCCTCTGCGCGTCCGAAGCTCCACATGCTCACGATCAGCAGGGCCGCGAACGACAGCCCCAGCATCGCAACTTGCAACAGGTCGGCCTTCTTCATCTCAGATCCCCATTCCGTTCACGATGAACGGCCCCAGCATCAGCAAAACGACCGCCGCCAACATCAGCATCATCGGCAGGACGAGCAGCACGGACGCCCGCGCGGCGGCTTCCTCGGCCGCGACGCTACGCCGCATGCGCAACATCCGCGCCTGGATGCCGAGCACCTCGGCGAGCGGATTTCCCTTTTGCTCGGCCTGAACAGCCGCGCCGACGAAGTCGTGGATCGCAGCGCACGGGACGCGCGCAGCGAGCGCGAGCAGCGCCTTGCTGCGAGTGCTGCCCATGGTGAGCTCTTGCAGTAGACGCGTGAGCTCTTCCACGAAGGGGTCGCGGTGCGTGTGCAGCTCGCGCACCAACAGATCGAGCGCGCCCGTGAAGTCGAGGCCCGCGCTCATCGCGAGCGCCAGCAGGTCGATGGCTTGCGGCAGCGACCGGGCGACGCTGCGTTGCCGGCGCGCGCTCTCTGCGCGGACGCGGAGCCAAGGTGCAGGCGCGGCCAGCGCGACGACGAGCAACGGCCAAGCAGCGCCGTGATCGAGCCACCTGCGGGCAAGCTGGGCGAGTAGAGCGCTCGAGACGGCTGCGAGCGCGCACAAGGCCAGGCACTCGTCAGGGCACAGGCCCAGAAAGTCACCCGAGCGCAGGAGCTCGGTTTCGATCGGCGCGCGCAGTCCAGGGCTCGGTATCCTCGCGATCAGGGCGGCCAGCCAACGCAGCGCGGGCTCGAGCGTCGCAAACGCTGGAGCCTCGTGGAGCGCGCGTGTGCGTTGGAGCCCGCGGTGCCCGAGCGTGGGCCTCGGCAGGGGTGCGACGAGCGCGAGGCGGTACGCCAGCATCGCGATGCCCGCGGCGATCAGCAGTGCGCTCAGAGCGGCGATTGAGATGACCGGCATGTCCACGCTCACAGGTCGACCGCGAGAATTTTCCGAGCCGAGAGCAGCGCCGTGCCCCAGAGCGCGGCCGCGACCGCGACCACCACGTGTCCCCGCATCGTGTCCCACAGCGGGTCGAGCAGGTGCGGGTCGAGCGCGTGCAGAAGCCACAAGAGAGGGAAGGGCACCGCGCCGATCAGCGCCGACTGCGCGCGACCTTCCGCGGTCTTGGTGCGCACCACACCTTCGAGGCGGGCCATTTCGCGCAGGCTTGCGGCACAGGACTCGAGGGTCTCGCCGAGGTTGCCGCCGGCGTTGCGCGCGATCCGAATGGTCGCGACCGCGGTGCTCACGACCGTGCTTCCGACGCGCTCTCCGAGCTCGGTCAGACAGCGATCGATGGGGTTACCGAGCGCGTGCTGTTTGAGCACGAGCGAGATCTCTTGGCCGAGTGGGGCGGGCAGCAGACGCGCGGTGGACGCCAGGGCTTCGCCCAGCGACGGGTTGGCCTTCAGGGCGTTGGCGAGCGCCAGCAGCAGCGTGTCGAGTTGCTCTTCGATGCGTGCGCTCCGATCGTCGCAGCGGCGTCGTAGGAAGAGCCGCGGTGCGGGCACGATGAGGACCACCAGCAACAGCAGCCAAACGCGCGCGGATGCGAGCGCCAGCACGCCGAGCGCGAGCATCGCTGCGGCCTGGTAGCGGAGGAGCCGTCGGGCCGGGGTGCGCGCCTGCAGATAGCGCAGGTTGCCGTCGAGAGCGGCCTCGTGGCGCGCGAGCCACGCTCGTGCTCCAGGATCGCTCGCAAGCGCCAACGCCATGCACAGCAGTCCGAGCGGCAACACGAAGCTCGCGAGGTGACCGAGCGCAGAGGTGCGGCTCATGATTCGCTCCCGATGTAGGACAGACCTTGTGCGAAGAGCTCGCCCGCAAAGCTCGGCAGGCAGCCGCTCGCGCGGTATACGCCTTGCACGCGCCCGTCGGCGCCTTGTCCCGTGCGTTCGAAACCGAAGAGCTCGCGCAGCTCGATGTCGCCGTGCTCGTCGAATCCCGCGACTTCGGTGATGTGGGTGACGCGTCGCGAGCCGTCGGAGCAGCGCGCTTGCTGCACGAGCACGTGCACGCTCTGGGCGATCTGCTGTCGAATTGCGCGCACGGGCAGCTCGAGCCCGGCCATCAAACACAGCGTCTCCAGCCGCGCCACCGCTTCGGCGGGGCTGTTGGCGTGGGTCGTGGTCATCGAGCCTTCGTGGCCGGTGTTCATCGCCTGCAGCATGTCGATGGCCTCACCGCCGCGGCATTCGCCGACCACGATCCGGTCGGGTCGCATGCGGAGCGCGTTGCGGACCAGATCGCGGATCGTGTACGCGCCCTTGCCCTCCATGTTGGCTGGGCGCGCTTCGAGCGAGACGACGTGGCGCTGGCGCAGCCGAAGCTCGGCCGCGTCCTCGATGGTCACGATGCGCTCGCGTTCCGGAATCGCCTGCGAGAGCACGTTGAGCAGCGTGGTCTTGCCGCTTCCAGTGCCGCCTGCGATCACGATGTTCTTGCGAGCGCGCACCGCGCACTCGAGAAAACGCGCCATCAGCGCGGTGAGAGAACCGCGGTCAACCAGGGCCTGCAGCCCGAGATCGTGCTTGGAGAACTTGCGAATCGTGAGGCATGGTCCGCGGCTCGCGAGCGGTGGGATGATGGCGTTGACGCGCGATCCGTCGGGCAATCGTGCGTCGCACAGCGGGCTCGACTCGTCGATGCGGCGGCCGAGCGGTGTCACGATCCGTTCGATGACCGCCCGCACCGACTCGTCGTCGGTGAAGTGCAGATCGGTTGGCTCGATCACGCCGCGTCGCTCGACGTAGATCGTATCTCGGTCGACCACCATGATCTCGTCGACGCTGGGGTCCGAGAGCAAATGTTCCAGTGGCCCGAGCCCCAGCGCTTCGTCGGCCAGCTCGTCGATTAGGGTGCGGCGCGCGGAGAGGCTCGGCAGCTCGGCGCCCAGTTGCCCGCAGATCGACTCGAGCGCAGCGAGAACCTTCGGGCGCATGGCCTTGGGATCGAGCGCGGCGCGGTCGAGGCGCGCGAGGTCCAGATGGTCGAGCAAGCGGCGTTGGATCTTGCGACGCAGATCGGCGGGTGGCAGCACCGCTGGAAAGGCAGTGCGCTCCTGCCCCTCGACGCGCACCTTGTACGGGCCGATCTCGAGCGCCGCGCCCCTAGGCAGGGCACGGCTCGACCGGTGCACCTGCGCGCCGGCGACGAGCGTTCCATTGGCCGAGCGGTCGCGCACGAGCACGTCCTGGCCATCGAGCTCCAGGCAGGCATGGCGTCGCGAGACCAGCTCCGAGTCGAGCACCAGGTCGCAGCTCGGGTCGCGGCCGATCCACAGTGCGTTGACCCCGTCCCAGGGCTGCCGAGCCAGCGTGCCGTGGTGACTCTCGAGCACGATATCGAGCGGGCTCATGGCTTCTGTGCTCCCTGCGCAGCTTGCGGTCTTCGCTTGGGTCCAGCAGGCGCGGGCACGGGCCTGAGCCGCGTGTCGTCGAGGTCGCCGTCGTAGTCGTCGAAGAGCTTGAGCGCTTCGAGCACGTGCTCGCGCGCGTCGGCCGAGACCGCGTCGACCACGGTGGGCACGATGAAGACCAAGTTCTGCGTGTGGTCAGCCTGCCGATCGCGGTGTCCGAACAGTGGGCCGATGATCGGAAGCTGCGACAGACCGGGCAGGCCCGTGCGCGAGGCTGATTCGCTCTGCGCGGTGAGGCCCGCGAGCACCACGGATTGCCCGAGCTCGAGGTTGACCACGCTGTCGAGGTTCGAGATCACGCGACCCGGAATGCCGGTGCCCTCGTCCGATGAGAGGTCCGAGACCTGGGCGTGCACCGCGAGCTCGATGCGACCGCTCTCGCGGTCGTAGCGGGGCTTGACGCGAATCTCGCTGCCAAAGGAGATCTGCCGCACGCCCACGCTGAGCGCGCTCTGCACCGGGATGTTGATCTCGCCACCGCCCGAGAAATCGGCTTCGCTGCCGTTCTCGGTGATCACCGCAGCCTGCCGCAGCAGCTTCGCCCACCCCCGGGACTGTGCCAGGTCCAAGCGCGGCAAAGCCTGATCGGTGACCACGGCCGTCGCCTGGGTGAACGAGCCAGACATCAAGTCGAAGCTCGCGCCTGCGGTGCCGCCGCCGAAGGCCGCGGGCCAGCGCACGCCGATGTCGCTGCGCTCACTCTCGCTGAGCTGAACGAAGTAGAAGTCCAAGCGCACGTTGTCGCGAGGCTTCACGCTGGTGGAGTCGGCGGCGTCGATCCTCGGGCCCGTTTGATTCGGGTCGGTGACGCTGATGCGGTATTGAAGCTGGCGCCCGCCGCTCATCATGAACAGCAGCGAGGTGCGGCCAGGCCGCAGGCCGACGACGACGAAGCTCTGGCCATCCTTGGTCAGGCGCACGTCCACGACACCGGTGATGCCTTCGGAGTAGCTGGTTACGCCCTCGCTCGCGATCACACGCTGCTCGCCGACTTCGAGCGTGAGCTCGAGCAATTCCTCGCTGGCTGCGTGTGCGAGGACGCTCGGAAACGCGGCTACCGCCAGAAGGAGCATCAGCGGCCTGACGCAAGAGGCGGTCATGGCTCAGTTCCTCTCGGGAGCGTTGGCTGCGGTCACGGTGGGCTCGGTCGGAGGCTGACCGGTCATCGCGACGTCGTCCGGGTTGCGCACGAAGAGCCGCAGGCTGCCGCGCCGTTCGGCCTCGGCGAGCTGTGCGCCCTCCGCAGGGGTGACGCTCACGGTGACTCGGTTCGAACGGCTGGGCGTGCGTGCTCGCCGCTGGTCGTGTCCGCCCAGGTCCTCGCCCACGGCGAGCACGAGCAGACTCTGCGCCACGGTCTCGACGTTTGCGCTGGGCTCGCCAGAAGCCCGTGGGCTCGTAGCGAGCAGCACATCCACGCGATCCCCAGGCGCGAGCAGCGAATCGAACGACCCGTCGCGGAGTTGCAGCGCAAACGCGCGCATGCCGTCGGGCACCAGGCTCGAGAGCGTCCGCGGTGGCTCGCGCATGCTGGCCAAATCGGTCCAGAGCAGGGTCTCGTTGGCGTGTGCTGCGACGCCGAGGACGGCGCCCTCCACCTGGTCCACGTCGCGCGCCGCGACGTGACGCGATTCGAGATAGGCCTGCGGCATCTCGCGCAGGCCGAGCAACTTGCTGCTGAGCGTGGTGCCCGCTTTGGCGTCTTCGAGCAGAACCAGGACCGAGGTTCGAGGTCC
>JBIOJD010000105.1:0-10291 GCA_044450485.1 Polyangiales bacterium
CGCTTGGGCGGAGGAGGAGGTGGCGACCAGCGATCCTTGCGCATGTAGATGTGCAGCGCGCTGAGCGACGGCACCTCGTTGTAGCTTTCGCGCAAGAGCGGCCCCAAGCTAGGCACGTTCGTGAGCAGCTCGTCGAGCGCGCGGGTCGGGTGCCTGAACGGCGCGCGATCGAAGAGCACGAACGCGGCCGGGTTGGCCCGTTGCAGGCGTCCGAGGAAGTCCGCCGCGTTTCGCCTCGCGATCGCTCTTGCCGCCTCCACCTCCCGAGCTGAGCCGCCGCGCAGGCGTATGCCGGCGATGGGCGCGTCGGGGACCAGATCTGCGCTGTAGACGTAGGGGGTGGCGCTGCGGCGCTCGGCGAGCGCGAGCAGGTACGGGTCCATGCCGTAGAGCTGGATGCGGTCGTCGGGGCGAGTGCGCTGGCGCAGAAACATCGCGACGTCGAACATCGCGCTGCTGGCGAAGTCGCTGCTGTCATAGTGGCGCGCAAAGCCGACCGAGGCGCGGCCCGCGCGTGTGGCACCGTCGATCATGGTCCAGTCCGTGCGTAGATGGGGCGAAGCGAGCAACGCGGTCGCCGCGCGAAAGGCCAGCAGTGTGCCGAGCAGCAGCGCCCACACCCCTGCGCCGCGAGACGACTCGGCGGGCAGGCGCGGCTCGGTCGCGAGCTCACAGCAGAGCGCGAGCGCGATCAGTGCCGTGCCGGCAGTGACCGGGTGCAGGTGCTCGCCGAAGCTCCTGCCCTGCACGAAATCGAGGCCGATGCCGAGCAGGGGAATCGCTGCGAGCGCCAGCGTATGGCGCCCGATTCTACGCGTGGCGACGAGCGCGATGATCGCCAGCGACGCGACGAGCGCTTGCAGACAAAGCTGCGCGCGGGTCGGGCTCAGCAGATCTTCGAAGCGGTGCGGCCACACCGAATCGTAGTAGCGCGGGCTCTCGATCAGATAGATGCGCAGGAACGCGCCGACGTCACCCCGCATCGCGAGAAAGCCGAGTTGCAACGCGCAGCCCACACCGAGGCCCGTGCAGAACGCGACTAGGCGCGACCGCAGCGAGAGCCCGGCGCGCGAAGGCACGCTCGCGAACGCCCACAGGTGCGCCAGGCTGTAGAAGACCCAGAGCGGCTTGCCAAACCAGGGGGTGGCGCTCGCCGCGCCCGCCAGCAGGAGCCAGAGCTTGGCGTTGCGGGCGTGCTCGCTCTGCCGCTCGCGGAACACGCAAGCCAATGCACCGAGCACGAACCAGTCGAAGATGCTCTCGCGCTGGGTGAGCTGCGACGCGTCGTAGAGCGCGAGGTATTGGGCCAGCAGCAGCACGCACGCGGCGAGAGCCCAGAGCACTTGCTCGTGCAAGGGCCTGCGCACGGGGCTCGCGCGGGTTGCGCCCGGCAGCGACGCTCCCACGAACATGAACACGGCTGAAGAGAGCACGAGATCGAGGCAGCGCAGCGCGCGCGCGTCGACGCCGCCGAGCCGCTGCGCCAGCAGGTGCAGCTCGATCGCGAGCGGCCCGTCGATCTCGCGGATGTCGCGGTAGAGTCGCGCGCCGTGCGCGACGGCCCAGGCGACGCCTTGCCGAGCACCCTGATCGCGACTGAGCCCAGCAAAGCTCGCGTGCTGCGCCGCATACATCAGCCAGAGCAGGGGCCCGGCCGCGATCACGAGCGCAGTTGCAGCCGACGCGCTCGCCCGCCACGTTCTGCCTGCCGCCCCGCCAGCTGAGCTGTCGGGGGCCCACCGATCCGCGGGGTTCGCTTCGCTCACGACGTTGCCGCGTATCCCAAGGCCCGCTCAGTGGGTACGACGCTAGCACCGCCCGGCCGCCGCCTGCAACTCCACGACTTGCTTCGCGATTCGGCGCGCTTGACGGCGGACACGGCAGTCCGTAGAACCGCCTTGAATTCATTTCAAGCTGAAGGAGACGGCGCATGGAATACCGTCATTTGGGCCGAACCGGCATGAGCGTGAGCCGCTACTGCCTGGGCGCGATGATGTTCGGGGGCATGGGCAACCGCGACCACGACCAGTGCGTGCGCATCATCCACAAGGCGCTCGATTCGGGCGTCAACTTCATCGACACGGCTGACGTGTACTCGGCCGGCGAGTCGGAGCGGATCGTGGGCAAGGCGCTGCAAGGCCGGCGCGACAAGGTGATTCTCGCGACCAAGTTCTACGGGCCGATGGGCCAAGACCTCAACATGATGGGCGGCTCGCGCCGCTGGATCGTGCGCGAGGTCGAGGCGAGCCTCGAGCGCCTCGGCACTGACTACATCGACCTGTACCAGATCCATCGCTTCGACGAGAACACCGACCTCGAAGAAACGATGTCGGCGCTCACCGATCTCGTGCACCAAGGCAAGATCCGCTGCTTCGGCTCGTCGATGTTCCCAGCCGACCGGATCGTGGAGTCGCACTGGGTGGCGGAGAAGCGCGGGCTCTTGCGTTTTCGGTGCGAGCAACCGTGGTACTCGATCTTCTCGCGCGAGACCGAGCGCTTCGTGCTGCCCGCCTGCGAGCGCTACGGCATGGGCGTGATCTGCTGGAGCCCGCTCGATGGGGGCTGGCTCACCGGCCGCTACCTCAAGCCCGAAGACCTCACCGAGCGCTCGCGGGTGGTGCTGGCGGCGCGCCGCCGCGGCGGCAAGTTCGACCCGGAGAGCGAGCTGATCAAGCGCAAGTTCGAGCTCGCCAATGCGCTCGACGGCTTGGCCAAGCAGGCTGGCTTTCCGCTGACGCACATGGCGATCGCGTTCGTGCTCGAGCACCCCAGCCTGACTTCGGCCATCATCGGTCCGCGGACTTACGAGCAGCTCGAGGACTTGCTCGCGTGCGCGGATCTGAAGCTCGACTCCACGTTGCTCGACCGAATCGACGCGCTCGTTCCGCCGGGCACGAACGTCAACGGCATCGACCTGAGCTCCCGTCCCGCGGGGATGCGCAAGTCCGGCCGCCGCCGCACGCCATGACGACGCGGGCGCGCCGCGCGGGTGAATCGCAGCTTCTGTTCAGTCGCGCTATGTAACGGCGTGGGCTCCTATCTGTTCGCGGTCGCTTCGGGCGTGCTCTACGTGCTCGGTTTTCCGGGCTTCGAGATCTGGCCGCTGTCGTTCGTCGCGTTGCTTCCGCTGCTCTACGTGCTCGACCAAAGAGCGCTCTCGCTGCGGCGAGCGCTCGGCGTCTCGTTCGCATTCGGTGCCACGACCCAGCTTCTGGGATTCCACTGGCTGGTGGGCACGCTGCGCGCGTTCGCAGCGCTGCCGACTGTGCTCTGCGTCCTCACGTACGTGCTGATCTGCCTGCTGCAAGCGGGCCAGCAGGCGGGCTTCGCCATGCTCGTGTGGCGGGCCAAGCAGAATGGTCGCGACCCGTTGCTGCTGGCGCCGTTCTGCTTCGGCGCAGTCGAGCTCGTGTATCCGTTGCTTTTCCCAAACTACTTCGCCGCGAGCGTGCATCAGGTGCCCGTGCTCGCGCAGAGCGCAGAGCTCGGTGGTCCGATCTTGGTGTCCATGCTGCTCGTGGCGGTGAACGCGGCGCTGAGCGCGGCGCTGCGACCCACGCTCGGCAGCCGGCGACTTCGTGCGCTCGGGCTGGCTGCCGGACTGCTCGCCGTCACCTGGGGCTACGGTGCCTTGCGCATGCGGCAGGTCCTCGCCGCGGCGTCGAGCGCACCCAAGCTCCGCGTCGGCATCGTGCAAGCGAACATGGGCACGCGCCAGAAGCGCGAGGATCGGCCCGAAGGCCGGCGCCGCTACCTCGAGCAATCGCGCAGTCTCGAGCTGTCGGGAGCCGAGCGCCCCGAGTTGCTCATCTGGCCTGAGACTGCCGTCCAATACGTGCTGCCGGCGGACACGAAGAACGTGAGCCAGGTGCTCGGCCCCCTGACCACGCCCGTGTTGTTCGGCGGTCTCGGTCACCGCCTGACGAACGGCCGCGCGCAGCTCTGGAACAGCGCATTTCTCACCGACGCCGCGGCCCACGTGCTCGGGCGCTCGGACAAGATGCACCTGATCCCGTTCGCCGAGTACGTCCCGCTCGGCGACCGCGTGCCACGGCTGTATGCGCTCTTGCCGAACAGCGGTCAGTTCGAGGCGGGCGAGCGCCCGGTCGCGCTGCCGTTTCGAGGCAAGCGCATCGCGGCGCTCATCTGCTACGAGGATGTGCTCCCGGGATTCGTGCGACAGGTGGTCCTGGCCACGCGGCCGCATCTGCTCGTGAACCTGAGCAACGACGCCTGGTTCGGCCACAGCGTCGAGCCCGAAATTCACCTGGCGCTCAGCACCCTGCGGGCGATCGAGCATCGCCTGTACTTCGTGCGCGCGAGCAACAGCGGCCCGAGCGTCGTGATCGACCCGACCGGACGCGTGCTCGCGCGCACGCGTAGTTTCGAGCGCGCCACGCTGCAGCACGAGGTCGCGCTGCTCGCTGGCGGAACCCCGTACACCATGCTCGGCGACTGGCCCGGGGTGCTCGGCTTGCTCGTCGCGGCCTACGCGGCCGTTCGCTGGCGCAAGGGCTAGCGCGGAGTCGTGCGGCCGAGCGTCAACAGTGCGACCGAAAGCGACAAGAGCGCGCTGACCACCACGATCCACATGCCCATGCCGGTCGCGTCGAAGAACAATCTGATCAACGTGTACACGCCCCCCCCGATCACCACGATGCCGGCGCTGAGCGCGATCCAGAGCGCGATGCGATGGCCCATGAAGCCGGCGACCAGCAACGCGGCGCCGAGCAGGGGCACCGCGAACAGCAGCACCCGGTGGGGCCCGGTCATCATCTCGACCACCTCGCCGCGCATGACGAGCAAACCCAGGCCGCTGATCGACGCGGCGCCTCCGATCGAGAACCAGGGCAGCAGGAACCCGATGACGAGGCCCAGGCCCGCGGCGATCAACAGCGCGCGTGCGA
This sequence comes from Polyangiales bacterium, assembly GCA_044450485.1. Classification (GTDB taxonomy): domain Bacteria; phylum Myxococcota_A; class Polyangia; order Polyangiales; family JAFGIB01; genus CAVZVA01. The sequence continues at coordinate 4,908 of JBIOJD010000105.1, forward strand.
CCAACGAGCCGAGCGCAGTGCCGGTCAATTCTCGCCGCACCGGCGCTGCCGGCGGGGTGGGCTCAGGGGATGTGGCCGGGGTCGCCACGGGGTCTCCAGTCGGCCGGACGTTAGCACATGCGCTGGCCTCGGAAGTGCATTTCGCGCTAGCGTCGGCGGGCCCAGCCTCGTGGCCAAGGAAGGTGTGTCGAATGTTGAAGCTGCACGGGTTCTCGTCGAGCAACTACTACAACATCGTGAAGCTCGCGCTGCTCGAGAAGGCGGTGCCATTCGAAGAGGTGGTCGTCTACACAGGCGCCGGCGCAGGCTATCGGCCCGACTATCTCGAAGCGAGCCCGCTCGGCAAAGTCCCCTGTCTGCAGACCGAGGATGGCTTCTTGAGCGAGTCCCGCTGCATCATCGACTACCTAGAGCGCAGCATTCCGGAGCCGCCGCTCTACCCGCAGGGCGCGTTTGCCGTCGCCAAGCTGCTCGAGCTGACTCAGATGATCGACCTCTACCTGGAGCTTGCCGCCCGCCGGGTGTTGCCGAACTACTTCCGCGGCAAGCCGGCGCCCGAGAACATCGCCAGGGACGTGCGCGCGACGGTGGAGAAGGGCGCGCTCGGGCTCGCGCGGCTCGCGCGCCTCGACACGTACCTGTGTGGCAGCAGCTTCAGCGCCGCTGACATCGCGGCCGTGATCCACTTTCCGATGGTGCGCAGGGTCACCCAACGCGTGCTCGATTGTGACCCTCTGGGACAGGTGCCGGGCCTGCTCGCTTACCTCGAGCGAATGGAGCAGCGGCCAACGGTGCAACGCATCCGCGCCGACACCACCGCCGACGGGCCTCACTTCGCAGCCCATCTGCGCACGCTCTACGGCATCGGCGCGTGAAGCGAAACCGCCCGACAGCTCACCAGCCGAGGTGCGTCGATGGCGGCAACAGCAGCATGAACTGGCCGTTGTCATCCGCGGTGGCTTTGCCGATCGAGATGCCGCGCACCGAGCCGTCCTGGTCGTCGATCAGCGCGTAGGCGTCGACCTGGGCGCCTCCGGGATTGATCGCGGACGTGCCAGACGCCTTCATGGCGGTGAGCGTGCCCTTGAGCGCGACCGGCGAGAGCATGTCGATGACGGACGAGAACTGCACGCCGCGCGCGCCGATGTCCACGTCGTGGCGGACCTGCCACGGAAAGCCGCTGTCCGCGGGTGGCCTAATCACCACGTCGTAGCTCCCGAGGTCGACCGGCAGCTTGAAGCTGCCGTCAGCGGCGGTGGTGGTCTGTTGCGAGCGGTTGTAACGCGTGACGCTGTGGTCGCCCATCGGCAGCGCGATCGCGCCGCTGCGAGCGAGGGCGGCCGCTTCGACCGCGGCGCCCTTGAGGGGCGCTAGGTCCGTCGTTTGCAGCGTGCCGTTCAGGTAGGCCGCGGACGGCAGCTCGAGCAGCGCGCCGCTCGCCGCGACGCCATCCGGCGCCTGCACCAGACGCTCCTCGGCGAACAAAGCGCACCCGACCATCGGCGGTGGCGTTACCACCACGTCGTAGTCGCCCTCCATCACCTGCACGCAGAAGCGCAACTGCCGGCTCGCCGCATCGTAGCTCGCATCGGTCGTGGCATCGAACGAAGCGGTCACCATGGTGGTGGAGCCGAGCATCAGCGAACGCGAGTGCAGTGCCACTGGCAACATCATGACGCTCGCGGCGCCCGAGGCCTGTTCCTTGCACAGCGCGACCGTGCCTTCGTAGCGGATGCGTGTCGGTTGCGGCGGTAGCACGAGCACCTGCGTGCCGCTGCTGTCTTGCTGCAGGTTCTTGCTGGCGCTGCTGAACACCGGGAATGCCGGCGTGCTCTCGTCGCAAGGACCCGCGCCAGTCGTGCTTGCAGCGTTCGCCGCGGCGGCCGTCTGGCCGCTCTGCGCGGCGCGCAGCTCGAGCCGGAACGAGCCGGCGTCCGGGCCGAACGACAGTATGAAGCTTCCATCGGCGCCCACCATCGCGGTCGAGGAAATGGGCTCGCCCGTGGTGTCGTCGAGCGCGGTCGCGAGCAGCATCCGGTCGCTCGGCGCGTTCTTGACCAGGAATGCGCGCTGGTCCGCCGCGATCATGCCGTAATCGACGCTCAGGTCCGGTTCGCTGCCGGCCTGGAACGTGCGCGCGAACGGCGGCAGCGAAGGATCGGTCGCACGCACGAGCATGCGGTACTGCAGGCCCGCCACGAGCTCCACCGCATAGTCGGTCTGCTTGGGCATGGCGCTGCCGGCCGTGGCCACGGTGACCGCTTTGACTCCGATGCCCGGGATGCTCGTGACTGGCGTGAAGCTGAGCTGCGCGTCGAGCGCGGTCTCCACGCCGTCGGTCGTCTTGCGAACGCGCCCGCGGACCATGATCGTACCCGGAACCGAGAGCTTGCGGTCGGTCGGGCCGTCGATCACGAAGCGATCGAGCACGACGGGCAGCGGATCGCCGCCCGAAGGGCTCTTTTGCGGCGTCACCACGAGCGCGAGGTCGAGCGGTGCGTCGGCGTTGCGTGCCACGCACAGCCCTTGCTCGCAATTGCTCCCAGGTGCGCAATCGGTGGCTGTGCTGCACACGTTCATCTTGCCCGAGCTCGTGTTCTTGGCGCTCTCGAACTGACAGCCGAGGAGCGACCCCAGGGCCAAGATCGCGATGCGGGGGAGCGTGGCGCGACCGTGCTTCATGGCGTCACCGGTGTCGACGTCGACATGGCGGGCGTCAGCAAGGACTCGATCGCGTTGCAGCTATCGATCAGCTTGGCTTTCTCTTCGGGCGTGGCCTGGGCCTCACCGCGTCCTTCCCATATCGTCCACGAGGCGTGCGCTACCTCGTCGTCGGAGGGGGCGAGGTCGAAAAACGCCGGCTTCGTGTTCGGGAAGAAGTGCCCGCTGACGGCGAGCTCCACGTGGTGACATTCGCCCGTGTGCAGGGAGCTGGTTTGCACGACGACGTCGAGGTCGCGTAGCAACTGGCCTAGCGACAAGGGCAGCACTTCGAACGGCGGCGCGTCGTTGCCCGCGGTGAGGACGCGCCAGTGCGCGTCGAGCGGTTCCGTCAGGTTGTCCTCACGCACCTGCACCGGCAGCCGGACTTCGGTCCTGGTGGCCTTGTTGACCCACAGGGTGGTGCCGATCGGTGTGTCCGTGGCTGGGGCGTCGAGAATCATCGGGGGAATGTCGGGCTCGGTCGGGAAGCTGATCTTGTCCGTTACCACGCATCCCCAGCAGCCACAGACCAGACCGGCCATGACAGCCCCACGCAGGTACGAAGCAAGTCTTGCGCCAGGCCGGCGTACCCGGCTCGATACCGTGAAATCACCCGTGATTTCGGGCTCCTCGGGACGCCGGCTGGGCGATGTGCGCGACATCTTTGTCAGCATCTCGCAGCGCCGATCAGGGACCGCGCCGGGCGGGGTGGAAGGCCTCGATCAGGGGTCCAGTCACGCGCTCAGTTGACCTTGGTCGGCTTGCCGGGCTCGCGTTCGAGATAGCGAAAGATCGTGCGCGGGTCGACGCCCAGATCCTGCGCGGTCTTGGTGCGGTTGCCGTTGTTGCGCTCGAGCACTTCGAGGATGTACCGCCGCTGGAAGTCTTCGCGAGCTTGGGCCAGCGTCGTGATGCTGGAGGTCGCCTCTGGCAGCAGGTCGAGATCTTCGACGCCGACGAGCGTCTTGTCGCACATCACGATCGCCTTCTTGATCCGGTTCTCGAGCTGGCGCACGTTGCCCGGCCAGTCGTACTTGCGAATCGCGATCAGCGCATTCGGCGTGAAGCCCTTGACCCTGGCGCCGTACTCTTCGCTGAGCTTGGTCAGCAAGTATCTGGCGAGCACCAGCACGTCGTCGCCGCGCTCGCGCAGCGGCGGTAAGTGGATGTTGATCACGTTGAGCCGGTAGAACAGATCTTCGCGGAAGCCCCCGCGCTTCATCTCTTGCTCGAGGTCTCGATTGGTCGCAGCGACGATGCGGATGTCGACGTGCTCGGACTTGGTGTCGCCGACCTTCATCACGACTTTTTCTTGTAGCGCGCGCAGCAGCTTCACCTGCAGCGCGAGCGGCAGCTCGCCGACCTCGTCCAGAAACAGCGTGCCGCCGTGCGCTTGCTGGAACTTGCCGGGCCTCGTGGCGACCGCGCCGGTGAACGCTCCGCGCACGTGGCCGAAGAGCTCCGACTCGATCAAGTTCTCGGGAATCGCGCCGCAGTTGACCACCACGAACGGGCCCTCCTTGCGCGGGCTGCCCTGGTGCACGGCGCGTGCGATCAGCTCCTTGCCGGTGCCGGTCTCGCCCGTGACGAGCACGCTGATGTCCGCGCCCGCCACCTTCTCCACCGTGCGGAACACCTCGCGCATCGAGGGGCACGCACCGATGATGTCGCCAAAGCGGTTTGCCTCGAGCTGCTGCTTGAGCGCGTCGAAGTCGCTCTTGATGCTGTCGACCAACAGTGCGTTCTGCAAGATGAGCGAGGCTTGTCCAGCAAAGATCGAGAGCACGTCGAGCGAGCTCTCCTCGAACAGGTTCACGACGTTGTCGTTGCCCACGTAGAGGATGCCGAGCAGCTCGCCCTGCGCCATCAGCGGTGCGCACATCACCGAGCACAGCTTGAGATTCATCACGCTCTCGCTGCTCTTGAAGTGCTCGTGGTGCAACGCGTCGCTGACGATCAGCGGCCGCTTGGTCTGGATCACGCTCTTGATCACGCTGTCGGAGAGGTGACGCACGCCGTCGGGCAAGTTCTGCTGATTGAGATTGCGCGCCACGGCCACGCGCGGGTCGCCCTGCTCGACCAGCAAGAGAAACCCTTTGTCTGCGCTCGTGACCTCGATCACCGAGTCGAGCAGCTCCTCGAGCAGCGCCGAGACGCTCTTGACCTCCATCAGGCGCTGACTGAACTCGAAGAGCTTGCGCAGCCCGCCGAGCTCGTTCTGCGCGGTCTCGGGCGCTTCGGCGGCGGCTTCGTCGTAGAGCGAAAACACCAGCTCGATGTCGCCGAGCGCGAGCCTGTCGTTGTGAACCAGCTTGCTGCGGCGCTTCTTCTTGCCGTTGATGAGGATCTTGCCCTGGGTGTCGACCTCGGAGAGGTTGAAGTCGCGCCCGTCGAAGATGATCTGCGCGTGGTAGTCGGCCAGGCCGCCTTGATCGAGGCAGATGTCGTTGCCACCGGCGCTGCCGACCGAGGTGATCTTCTTGAAGATCGGGAACGCGCGGGGTTTACCGACCGGTGCCGACCACTTCAGGCAGGGCATGGCGGGCAGTCTAGCAGAACCCGTGCCAGTTTTCCGCAGGGCGGAACGCGGGGTGAGGCGCGTGTTGGCACTGCGCCGGAGCTCGGGCAGGGCGATGGGATCGCCTCAGCGCGTGCGCGGGGTGGGAGGGTGGTTGGTGGGA
>JBIOJD010000106.1:0-10256 GCA_044450485.1 Polyangiales bacterium
GCCGACGAAGGCTGCAAAGGGAGCATGACAGGGCAGCTCGCGGTTGCGCAGTGCGCCCATGCTATCGACGAACAGGGCCGCGGTCGGGGGGATTCTGCCGTCGGCGTGAAGGTTATCGAGTATCGTGTGCGTAGGGACCGTGCGCGTGAATGCGATCCCGTCGAACACGATGAGCAGCGCCCGCGGGGAGCCGTGACTGGGATGAGGCGTGTAGACATCCACAGGGCGGGTGTTGCCAAGGTGCTTGCTCTCGAAGTGATGGCGCCTCAGCTCGCCTCGCGTGGTTTCGGGGACTGGTCTGCTCTCACGTAGCAACGGCGCGTCCGGAAGCTCCAGCAGTGAGCGCGTGTAGACCTGACCCTCGCCCTCGATGATGGTGCAGCGGCGCGGATTGAGCGTGTCGGGTTTCCAGAGCGCCACCACGGCCGCGTGGTCGCTGGTTGCCCAGAGCGGCGTCAGGCTGTCGTTCTCGGAGAGGTCGTAGAGGCATCGAACGCCGCGCGCGACTCGGTAAGACCGGAACCAAAGGTCGGTGGCACCCAGTCGTTGCATGCCGTTCTGCGGGGTGTCGAAGCCAGCCGGTCCGCCGACCACGACCGCGTTGCGTGTCGCGCAGGTGCCGCGGAGCAGAAAGGTGACCAGAACGTGATCAGGGTCGTCCGGCAGCGCTTCGACGAGTGGCGCACCGTTGCGCGCGATCTGCTCCCATAGGTCGTGCAGCCCGGTTTCGCCGGTGGCGACGCGGCGTAGGGTCAGACTCTCGATGGTGGAGGCATCCATGGTGCTGCTTTGACAACTGCGCGCCTGCCAGGTTCCGGACGATCAGCCTCGCTCGCGGAACGTGATATGAATGGAGCCGTGACGTGCGAGGACTGATGGCCGACGACAAATTGCAGCGCATCGTCGAGGCGCGGATGAAGCTCAAGGCGCGCTTCGAGCAGAAGATGCGGAGCACGCCTTCCGTGGCGGACCCGCGGCCCATGGGAACCGGGCCTGTGAACCGCCATGGGATGCCGAGACTGCCTGTCGGGCAGAGCGAGTCCCGCAAGTGGCCGGTGCTCGATCTCGGGATCTCACCCAAGGTCGATCGAGGCAACTTCCGGCTCGTGGTCGACGGCGCCGTCGAGCACCCGTTCGAGATCGACTTCGCGGGATTGCTCGCGCTACCGCAGACCGAGGACGTGAGCGACTTCCATTGCGTCACGGCGTGGTCCCGCATGGACCTTCGTTGGGTCGGCCTGCGCCTGCACGACGCGCTCGCGCTCGCAGAGCCGAAGCCGAGCGCGACGCACCTCATGTGTCATGGCTCGGACGGCTACAGCACCAACCTGGCGCTCGAAGAAGCGCTCAAGCCCGACGTGCTGCTCGCGCACACGGTGGATGGCGAGCCACTGCCGCACGAGCACGGCGGCCCAGTGCGCGTGATCACGCCTCAGCTCTACGCCTGGAAGGGCAGCAAGTGGGTGTGCCGACTCGAGCTCTTGACCGCAGATGCGCCCGGATTTTGGGAGCAGCGCGGGTACTCGGACACCGCGCGGCCGTGGCGAAACGACCGCTACGGTTGAAGCGCAGCAGACCAGCTTGACCTGCTGCGGCGGTTGCCTTACACCAAGCTCGTCATGATCCGCATTGATCGCCAGCCGAAGAACCAGCGCCCGATGCCGGCGAATCATCGCCGCGTCTGCGCTTGGGCCCTCTGCTGCGCCACGATCCTCGTGGCCTCAGCCAAGGGGGGCTCGAGCTAGGCGACTTCGACAGAATTGCGTTCGCGTCGAAGCCGCCTCGGATCTCCCGGGCGGCTTCGGTGCTTTTTGGACCCGTGAGCACACCGCTCGCGGCCACGAATCAGGAGCGAAGCCATGAACAGCAAGCTGACCGAAAATCACCGTCACACGCAGGCCAAGCGCCCTTCATCGAGCTGTCACGCCGACGGGGCACGCTGGGTCTCCTGTGCCCGCATCCGCTTGCGCAGACGAAGGGACGAGCCGTCATGAGCTGCGCGCTATGTGAACGCGTCGATGCCGCAACCGCTTCGCAGCAAGGCGAGCGCCCGGTCTATGCCGACGAGGTCGCGGTCGTGCTCGTCAGCCCAGCGCCCGCGCGCCGCAAGGAGGCGTGGGTGATTCCGCGCACGCACTACCGTGCGCTGACCGAGCTCGACGAGAAGACGGGTGTGCACCTGATCAAGCTCGGGATGCGCGCCGCGCTCTCGCTCGGCACCCGCGCCGAGGATCAGCTCGAAGTGCTGCTCGAGAGCGCCCCGCTGGACCGGGGCTCGCCCGACTCGCACGTGCACGTGCGGGTCTATCCGCGAGCAGCGGACCCGGACGAATGAAGCGCCGCAGCTGCTACGGATGGCGGACGCGGCGTCTGCTCGCGCCCACCTTCCAACCCAGCATGGTCAGCACGACGACGACACAGCCCATGGAGACTGCGAGCGCCGTCGTGTTGGCGAGCGTCCAGAGCGTGATCACGCGAACCAGCTCGTAGAGCCTTGCTCGGTCGCCCTGCCTGGTGGCGATTGATCCTGCGGCACGCTCTGACACCGGGCGCTCTGCCGGGCCCTGCGCCTCGGCACTTGCAACGACGACGGAGCGACCGAGAGCGGGCACCGCGGGCGTGGACTGTACGTCGAACGTGGCTCCGGTAGATCCGGCCAGGTGGATCGAGACCTCGGTTGACGCGAGTGAAGCGGGCTCAGCAGATGGAGCAATCTCCGCAGAGCGCGTCGGGGTGGGGCTCGCAGGTGTGGGCTGTGGAGCCGCTTCGATGACCTGCTGCTCCGCCGGCAACAGGAACGGAGCGTCGGGTGTCGCAATTCCTTCCGGCATCGGAACGCTCTGCGTCTGGACGCCATACCAGTAGCCGCCGCCCGGTTGGCCCAGCGAGGGCACGCTCGTGAAGTCCGCGCCACTCGAGAAGTAGTCGCCCCCCGGCTGGCCTGGCGCAGGCACGCTCGTGAAGGCAGCGCCATTGGAGAAGTACTCAGCCCCAGGTTGGCCCGGTGCCGGCACGCTCGTGAAGGCGGCGCCGTTGGAGAAGTAACCGGCGCCCGGCTCGCCTGGCGCCGGAACGCTCGTGAGGGCGGCGCCAGTGGAAAAGTACTCGGCCCCAGGCTGGCCGGCCGCGGGCACGCTCGTGAAGTCGGCGCCGTTCGAGAAGTAACCGGCGCCGGGTTGGCCCGGCGCCGGCACGTTCATGCACTCGGCACCGTTCGAGAAATATTCCGCGCCCGGCTGGCCTGGCGCGGGCACGCTCGTGAAATCGGCGCCGTTCGAGAAGTACTGCTGGAGGGCGTCCGGGGACGTTTGTGCCCGGGCGATTGCGTGCCAAATCACACCCATCAGCGCGAGAACCGCGCAGCGACGTGAAACGCTCGGTGCGTGCATGCTCATGGCCAATTGCCCCAAAGTGGGCTGCACGTCGTACATAAGCACGCGACGGATTTTGCCCAAATCGAGCGTTCTTGGGTCGCGCGGCCGAGCGCGCTATGGTGTTGCGGAAGTCGTGCTACCGATGGTCTCGCAACCAGCGTTTTCTCGGTTCGCGCTGCTCGCGCTGCTCGCGCTGAGCGGCGGGGCGTGCGGCCGCAGCTCGCTCGAGGAATGCGTGAGCGACGGCGAGTGTCCCGCCGGTGAAAGGTGCGTGACCGGCTTTTGCGTTCCGGCCGAGAGCTCGATCGACGCGGGGAACGGCGCGTCGACCGTCGCAGCAAACGGGCCGCAGGTCGGTGCGGGCGCCGCCGATGCAGGCGAAGGCGCTGCGGGGGCGTGCGACGGCGGCGCTACGCTCTGCGGGACTGCGTGCGTGGACACGCAGAGCGATGACCAACATTGCGGGAGCTGCGATCACGCTTGCGACACGCAACAGAGCTGCAGCGACGGCGCATGCTTGTCGTGTGGCTCCGAGCTCGCACACTGCGGCCAGGTTTGCGCCGCGCTCGCGAGCGACGCCTCGCACTGCGGGAGCTGCGATCATGCTTGCTCCGCTCAGCAGAGCTGTCGCGCGGGCGCATGCGCGTGCGCGCCGGGGCAACGCGTGTGCGGCGAGAGCTGTGCGCTCACGGCAACCGACCCGCTGCACTGCGGCGGCTGCGACGCCACATGCGCCTCCGGGCAAAGCTGCACGGGCGGCGCGTGCACTTGTCCTCTGGGCACGCAATCCTGCGACGGCGTCTGCCGGCCCCTGGATCGCGATCCGCTCGACTGCGGAAGCTGCGGACACGCTTGCGAGGCCGGCACGCCGTTCTGCCAGGCGGGCGGGTGCGTGACCACGTGCAGCGCACCGTTCTCGGCGTGCGGCAAGAGCTGCGTCGACCTGCAAACCGACCCCTACGACTGCGGCGCCTGCGGCATCGGCTGCGACGGCGGCAAGGCGTGCGCAGGAGGCCACTGCCTTTGCCCACAGGGGTTCAGCGAGTGCGGCGGCGTGTGCGTGAGCCTTTCGAGCGACGCGCAGAACTGCGGCGCCTGCGGCACCGCGTGCCCCGGAGGCGGCATATGCCTGCTCGGCCACTGCGGTTGCGCTCCTGACCAGCTCGCCTGCAATTCGACGTGCGTCACACCCGCTCGCGACCCCGACAACTGCGGCGTCTGCGGCCACCTCTGCCCAAAGGACCAGGTGTGCTCGAACGGAACGTGCGCCAGCGCCTGCGCCACGCCCTTGCTCGCCTGTGGCCGGAGCTGCGTAGACCCGGGCAGCGACTCGGCGAACTGCGGCGGCTGCGGCGTCGCGTGTGAGGCTTCGCGGAGCTGCGCGCACGGTGCTTGCCAGTGCCCCGGCGGGTTGCTCTCGTGCGCTGGAGCGTGCACCGATCCCTCGAGCGATCCGAGCGCGTGCGGCGGCTGCGGGAACGTGTGCGGGGCGCGAGAGATTTGCGATAGTGGGAGCTGCGGCTGCGAGTCCGGCGCGACGCGCTGTCAAGACGGCTGCGTCGATCTGCAGAGCAACCCGCGCGACTGCGGTCGGTGCGGCGGCGCGTGCGGGTCGGGCCAGGTCTGCGCGCGAGGCGCGTGCGCTACGAGCTGTCCGAGCGGGCTACGCGCCTGCGGCGGCGCGTGCGTCGACATCACGAGCGATTCCCAGCATTGCGGAGGCTGCGACGCCCAGTGCGCTGCGGGGCTCGAATGCACGGGTGGTAAGTGCGCCTGCCCGCCGGGCACTCGGGCGTGCGGCGCGCGCTGTGTCGACGTACAGAGCGATCCCTCGAGCTGCGGCGCGTGCGGAAACGCGTGCGAGGGCGGCAAGAGCTGCGGCGACGGCTTGTGCGTGTGCCCCGCAGGCACGACCGACTGCGCCGGCGCGTGCACCTTCACTCAGACCGACACGCTCAACTGCGGCGGCTGCGGCGTGACCTGCGAAGCCGGCCAAGTCTGCAACGCCGGCAACTGCGTCTGCCCATCGGGCACGACCGCGTGCGAGAACGCCTGCCTCGACCTCGACAGCGATCGGAACAACTGCGGCGCCTGTGGCCAAGCTTGCCCGTCGGGCGTGTCGTGCGTGGGCGGCAGCTGCAACTGTGCAAGCGGGCTCAGCGCGTGCGCAAGCGGCGGCTGCGTGGACTTGATGCAGGACGCGAGCAACTGCGGCGGGTGCGGCCGGCTGTGTGGGCCAGGCCAGGACTGCATCTCCGGCGCTTGCCGCTGCCCGGCACGCACGACCTTCTGCAGCGACAGCTGTGCGGACCTGCGCAGCGACAACCAGAATTGCGGCATGTGCGGTCACGCCTGCGGAGCGAACGATGTCTGCGACCGGGGCGCGTGCGCTGCGAGCTGCAGCGCACCTCTGCAGCTGTGCAACGGGACTGATTGCGTACGCTTGGCAGCAGACCCGGCCAACTGTGGCGCGTGCGGAAACGCATGCGGCCGGGGCGAAAATTGCATCGCGGGAACATGCCGCTGCGTGCAAGCGCTCAAGAACTGCAACGGAGCTTGCACGGACGTTCTGAACGACGCCAACAACTGCGGCGCCTGCGGCCAAAGCTGCGCGCCCGGTCAGAGCTGCGCCGGCGGCACCTGCGCATGCCTCGGCGGTGAAACACTCTGCGCGAGCTGCGTCGACCTCCAAAGCAGCGACGAGAGCTGCGGCACGTGCGGAAACGCCTGCGACGGCGGCACGCACTGTGTCGGCGGCTCGTGCGTGTGCACGGGAACGCAGGTCACGTGCGGCGGACGCTGCACCGACTTGCAGATCGACCCCGAAGACTGCGGCGCGTGCGGAAACGCCTGCGGCGCCGGTGCTTCGTGCAAGAACGGCTCGTGCGCGTGCGGCGGCGAGACCAACGCATGTCACGGCACCTGCGTCGACGTGCTCACCGACCCGCGCAACTGCGGCGGCTGCGACAAGCGTTGCGCTCCGACCCAGAGCTGTGCAAATGGTGGCTGCACCTGACACCGCGGCCGCTCGGCTCCGCGAGATCAGGTCCCGGGGCGGTGGAGGGTGAGCCCGCGAATTCGCTGCTCGAGCTCGACGTCGTCGGGGGCCAGTTGGCGCGCGCGCGCGATGCGACGGTTGACCTCGCCCGAATCGCCGGCCGCTTGCGCAGCTTCGGCAACGCGCAGCTCCCACCACGCGGGATTCTCGAGCTGGTGGGTGAAGCCGCGCACCGCGAAAACCAGCAAGAGAGCGGCGACGCCGATGCGCCACCGAATGTCAGCGCGCAGCGCAGCACTGACCGCAACGGAGGCGAGGACGACCAGCACGAGCACGAGCGGCAATCGATAGCGCGTCGACGGGTGGTAGAGCGTCGTCGTCACGATCGTACCAAAGAAGAGCGGCGCGAGAGGGACGATGCGGCGCCAACCAGCCCTGCGCACGAGGAGAAATGCGCCAGCGGCGGCGAGCAGCGCGAGAGCACCGAAGGTGACCGGAGTCATGTGCAACGCAGCGATCTCGGAGCGCTCACCGTAATAACCGTAGTCGTGAGTGTGCTCGGTGTCGCTGAACGTTTCGACGAGCTTGCGCGGCGCGTTGCGTGCGTAACCGGCAAGATCGATGCCCCACCCCGGCGCGGACGGATGAGCTCGACCGTGGAGACGGTCGTCAGCCTGGTGAACGACATCCCACGCGCTCGGCATGCGGTCCGGATCGACGCGCGGCAGAGTACCCGTCCACGGCCCGGACGTGGTGGCGGCAACCGTGCGCGAGACGAAGATCACCGGAACGAAGAAGCCCGTGTTCGCGAAATTCCACGCGCCGTTGCCGAAAAGAATCAACCCGAGCCCCGCGGCAAGCGCAGCAGACCGGACGAGCCGTGTACGAGCTGGCTCGGCTCGAGGCAAGCGCGGTACCAACGCGGCAACGACGAAGAGCGGCGCGGCAAAGAGGAGGCTCGCGCGCGCTAGGACGGCGAGCCCGAGGAGCAAGCCCGACGCGAACGCGACGCGGGCAACGGCCGCCATCGCCCCCTCTTCGAAGCGCCGGCTGACGTAGAAGGCGAGCGCACCGAGGACCAGGGTGAGACCGAGGGTCTCGCTATAGACCTTCGTCTCGAAGAAGAGAAAAACGCCGTAGCCAGCGTACAGCGCCGCGCCGGGCGCACCGGCATTCGGGGCGAAGCGTTCGGCGATCGTGTAGACGAGCGCGACGCAGAGAAGACCAAGCAGGAGTTGGATCAGGACGACGACGAGCGCCGAGCCACTCACGGCGGCGAGCATGTACCCGTAGAGCGGACTGAATGCGAGCAGCGTCGGGTCGCCGAAATGCCCCTCTGCGATGGCCTCGGCCTGGCGCAGATACACGACCGCGTCGAACACCGGGCCGAGCAAGAAAGGCAGCGCGAGGTACTGCGCGAGGTACGCCATCTTCCAGGCGATCCAGGCGATCGCGGCGAGGACGGCGATGCGGTGTTTGGCGCTTCGGACCAACGGTGCACGCGACGGGATCTGGATGGGAATCGGAAAAACACTACAAGAGGTTCGGCCGGGAATACAGCGACTGCACGGGGGAACACCTCGAAGAGCGGCGCGTGCACCACGCCCGCCGCGCGCTATCCTAGCGCGGTGCAGCCGCTCCCCCGGGCGATCCTGTTCGACCTCGACGACACGCTGATCTCTGCGTATCGCAATCCGGAGCGGGCATGGCTGATCGCAGCGGAGGAGCTATCGGCGCAGCTGCAACCGTTCGGTGTCGTCGAAGTCGTCCGCGTGATCATGGTGCACGCGAATGCGTTCTGGGCCGACCCTGACCGCCACCGCCACTTTCGCATGCGTTTGCAAGAGTCGCGCAGACTGATCGTGCGCGGCGCTCTGGAAGCGCTCGCGGCACCGAGCCACCCTCCCCTGCTCGAGGTGAGCGACCGCTTGGCCGACCGCTTCACGCGCCTGCGCGACGAAGAGATGCACCTCTTCCCGGACGCCCACGCGATCCTCGACGCGCTCAAGCAAACCGGCGTTCGCCTCGCGCTCGTGACCAACGGACCGAGCGAGCTGCAGCGGGGCAAGATCGCGCGCTTCGATCTCGAACGGCGCTTCGACCACATCCAGATCGAGGGCGAGCACGGCTTCGGCAAGCCCGACGCGCGCGCGTATCTGCACGCCATGCAGATGCTTGCCGTGACGGCCTCCGATACCTGGATGGTCGGCGACAACCTGGAATGGGAAGTGGCCGGCCCCCAACGGCTCGGCATCCACGCCGTATGGCACGACGTCGCGGGCAACGGATTGCCGGCAGGTAGCACGGTGCGCCCCGACCGCACGATCCGCGCGTTGCGCGAGCTGCTGCCCCCGGTACCGAGCCAAGCCGGCCCGACGGATCAGTCCCGCTAGCTCGGCACGCCGAGGCGGGGCCCCCGGCGTTTCCGTCGAGCTACCGGTGCGAAAGAGAGGACTCGAACCTCCACACCCTTTCGGGTACTAGAACCTGAATCTAGCGCGTCTGCCAGTTCCGCCACTTTCGCGTGAATCGGGGAGGGTTTGGTTAGACGACGCGGCCAGGGCTGTCAAGCAAGCGGTGCGGCGGGGGGCTGGGAGCGCTGCGGGCCCGCCGCGACCGCCTGCATTGCGGGAGAGCGGCCTACATCGACCCCTGAAAAAAGTTGCGGCCCCGCCGCAGGAACTGCATGCCGCGATCGCCGAATCGCTATCATTTTCGCATGGGTTCCAGGCACATAGCCGGCGGTACGGGGGTTGCATCGACTGCCCTGCGACCCATGCGCCCTTCGCCGAGAGCCTCCGCTGGCTTCACGATCATCGAGCTCCTGATCTCGCTCGTGATCATCGGCATCATCTCGGCAGCGGTCGCACCGTCGCTTTCGGAGGTGCTCTCGGACAACCGGCAGGTCGCCGCCACGCAGAACATCGTGCGCCTCGCGCGACGCGCGCGCAGCCTCGCGCTCGCGAGCGGGTTGGCGCATCTGCTGCGCTACCAGAGCATCGGCACCGCTGGCAGCAACGGCCTGGGCCTGGTCGAGCTGTTCGCGGGCATGAACAGCCGCTGCACGCAAACGCCTTGGGACCAGGCCTTCACCCCGACCGCAGGGGCAAATCAGGGCCGCGTCGAGGTCATCGACATGGCCCTGTACAACCCGACGGGGTCTACCTACGACGCGGTCAAGGGAACCTGGCTCGGCTCGCCTCCGTCGGCGACCGACACCGATCGCCAGGTGATCAGACTGACGGCGGCATCCAACAACACGGCGCTGACTGCCGTGCAGGTGTGCTACCAGCCCAACGGAAAGACGTACACCAGCACCACCGCCACGACCAATCCACCACTGCAACCGCAGGCGCTGGACGTCACGTTCACGATCTCGCGCAGCTTGGCCGGCTCGCCGCGCGGCCAAAACCGCGTGCTGCTGTTTCGGTCCGGCGCCTCCGCGAGGGTCCAATGATCGGCGGCTCGAGCTCACCGCCAACAGACACGCGAGCGCGGCGCGGCGGTTTTACTTTGATCGAGGTGATGGTGTCGCTCGGCATCATGACCGTCGGTGCGCTCGGGATGCTCGCACTGGAGCAGCACACCATCCGCTCGAACTCGCACGCGCGTCAGCTCAGCACGGCGATGCAGCTCGCACAGTTGTGGGTCGAGCGCTTGAAGCAGGACGGGTCGCGCTGGATCGTCGCGGGCGCCACTCCTGGTGGGCCCAACGCGGCGATCATTCTCGCCCAGACCTCGTTCTTGGTCCAGGTCGCGGCCAATGCGAACAAGTTCCAGACCATCGCCAACACGACTGCGACGGTCTCGAACGCGTTCGACTACCAGGGCAACGACGTCGCGAACAACTCGCCCAACGTGTTCTACTGCGCATCGTTCCGACC
>JBIOJD010000107.1:0-10245 GCA_044450485.1 Polyangiales bacterium
CTACGATCTCGACTCGATTGGTCTGCTGCGCCTGATCACGGGCCTCAACCGCGGCTTCGATCCTGGCGGCAAGCCGCTCGGCGAAGCGACCCGCTTCTTGTGCGCCACGGGCGCCGAGCCGGCGGCCTCCGACTACGACCGCGAGCTCGCGCGCCTGCGTGCCAAGGTCGAGGCCGGCGCGGAGTTCGTCATGACGCAGCCCGTCTACGACGCGGAGCTGCTCGAGCGCTTGCTGCGCGACATCGCCCCGCTGGGGGTGCCGGTGCTGGTCGGGCTCTTGCCGCTCGCGAGCCACAAGAACGCGGAGTTTCTGCACAACGAGGTGCCGGGCATGCGCGTGCCCGAGCCCATTCGCGAGCGCATGCGCAAAGCGGGCTCCGGGCCCAAGGCGCGCGCCGAAGGTGTGGCGATCGCGCGCGAGATGCTCTCGCAGGTCAAGGACCGCGTCTCGGGCGCGTACATCATGCCGCCGTTCGGCCGCTACGATTCGGCGATCGAGATCATCCGAGGCATCGTTCGCTGATGCGGCGCAGCCCGGCGTGGCTCCGTGGCACGTCGTTGCCGGTCGTACTGTGCGTGTGCTCGGTGGGCTGCGCGGGCGTGGCCGCCCCGGCCCATCCGTTTCGAGATCCGGGCCAGGCGTTGCTCGCGCAGCAGTCCGCGCGCGCCGCGCTGCGCTCGCTGCAAGCCGAAGCCCGCGTCGATCAACGCGGTCAGCAGGGACGCATCAAGGGCACGGTGCTGATGTTCGTGCAGCGACCGGCGAGCGTGCGCTTCGATGCCATGACGCAATTCGGTCCGGCGGCGATCCTCACCAGCGACGGCGAGCGTTTCGCCTACGCAGACATGCGCAGCAAGCGCTTTCTGACCGGCGCGACCTGCGCCAAGAACGTCGCGCGCTTGCTGAACCTCCCGCTCGACGTGCGCCAGACGACGCTGCTCTTGCTCGGCGGCACGCCCGTGATCGACCACCAGCGCGAGCGCATCGTCTGGGACCACGACGGCTTCTATCGGCTCGTGCTCGTGGCCGACGACGGACGGCGCCAAGAAATCGATCTCGCGCCGGCCGATCCGCAGGCGCAGCCAGCGGCGCAAGCGCTGAGGCTGAAGCGGTCCGAGGTCTACGACGCCAAGGGCCGTAGCACCGTGCGCATCGATTACGACGGCTATCGGGTGCTGCGCTCGCGCGACGCGAAGATCGCGATGCCGTTTCTCGTGCACGTGAGCCAATCACGGCTCGGTCGCGACACGCTGATTCGATTCAAAGAGATCACGCTCGACGTCGAGGTGCCCGCTGGCGCGTTTGCGCAAGAGCCGCTGCCAGGGATGCAGCAGGAGGAGGCGAGCTGCGACTGACGAAGGCGATCGCAAATGCCTACATGTGATCGGCAGCGCGACCGAGATCTCGTCGAACCGCGATCCCAGCGGAAACACCGTGTTGCTAGCTTGATCCAGGGGCGTCCGTCTAAGGCATAATTTTCCTGACACATGCCTGGCCGTACCCTATTGACCACCCCACCCGCGGCCCGGTAAACGATCCGGCCGTGCCAATGCGCAGCCCGCTAGGGGCCTCTGCCCGTGGTGTCTGCTGCGCACTGGCGGTGGTCGCCTCGCTTCTTTGCGCCTGTCAGGGCAGGGGAGTCTCGGCGCAGGACGCGGACCGATCGATGAAGCAATACGAGCTCGCGATAGGCCTCCAAGGCGAAGGCAATACGCCCGGCGCGTTCCAGACGTTGTTCAAAGCGATCGACATCGACCCCGGCAACTCGAAGGCGCACCTGCTGCTCGCGACCATGTTCCTCTTGCAGCGCGACGACAACCCCAAGGACTACGATGCCAAGGCCGAGGCGCACTTCCGGCAGGTGCTGAAGATCCAGGCTTCGGACACGCGCTTGTCGGAAGAGAGCTTGGTGCCCGACGCGCGCAACGGTCTGGGTGTGCTCTACATCCACCAGCAGCGCTATGCCGAGGCCATCGCCGAGCTCGAAAAAGCCGTGGGCGACCTCTTCAACCGCGACGCCTACATGGCTTGGGGCAACCTCGGTTGGGCGCAGCTCGAGCTCAAGCAGTATCCGAAGGCGATCGATGCGCTCGCGCGCGCGGTGCGCTTGCGACCCCAGTTCTGCGTCGGGTTCTTCCGGCTCGGCACCGCCTATCTCGCCATCAAGGAGTACGAGAAGGCGGAGCAGTCGCTGACGCAGGCGATCGAAGCGGACAAACGTTGCGACGGCTTTCAGGATGCTTGGCATTTGCGCGGTGAGGCGCGCATGAATCTCGGTTTGCGTGACGAGGCTCGGGCCGATTTCGAGCGCTGTGTGGAGCTCGAAGCGCGCACCGATGCGGGCAAGTCGTGCAGCCGCTACCTCGAGGCGACTTACTGATGATCTCAATCGGACCCCGCGCGGGGCGATGGAGAGGGCGATGAGCGGATCACTCGGACGCTATCTCAAGAAGGAACGGGAGGCCCGGCAAGTTTCGATTGCCGAGGTGGCGCAGACCACGCGCATTCCGGTCCGCATCTTGCAGCAGCTCGAGCAGGACGAGCGCACCGAGCTTCCTGCGGACGTGTTCGTGCGCGGCTTCCTGCGCTCCTATGCGCGTGCGCTCGGTCTCGACGAGCAGCACGTGCTGGCGCTGTACGGCGCCAAAGAGGTGCCCGAGCCTCCGCCCGCCTTGCCCGCGGTCTATGCCCCGGAGTCCGGTCGCCGCTTCGGCATCGCGATCGCGCTCTTCATCTTGCTGATCTTGTTCACGCTCGCGCTGTCGATCGTGTTGCGCCCCCGCCACCGGGATGCGCCGCTCGAGCTTTCGCGCAACGGCAGCGCCTCGAGCTCCTCCAGTCCACTGGCGTAGCCGGCGGGGGCGCTGGGCTGCATACTGCGGGCGTGACTTCCGCGAGCTCGCAGACAGACGCGTTGCTCTTGCGCAGTGTCGACTACGGCGACGCGGATCGCATCGTGACGCTGCTCACGACGCGCTTCGGCAAGGCGGCGTTCATCGCGCGTGGTGCTCGCCGCAGCAAGAAGCGCTTCGCCGGGGCGCTCGAGCCGCTGTGTTTGCTCGCTGTCGAGGTTCGACAGGGCGCTGCAGAGCTCGGCACGTTGATGTCCGCGCAGATCGCACGCTCCTTCCCGCGCGTGCTCGCAAATCTCTCCGCCATGAGCGCCGGCTTTGCCGCGCTCGAGCTGGTGCGCGAGCTGAGCGCCGAGCACGCGCCCGAGCCCGAGGTGTTCGCCACCACGCTCCAGTTGCTCGAAGCGCTCGACGCGCACGAGGCAGCGCCCGAGCGTTTGCTGCTGTGCTTCGAGGTGCGGCTGCTCGGCCTGCTCGGGTTCGCGCCACGTCTCGACAGCTGTGGTGTGTGCGGCAAGCGCCCTGGCGACGGCCAGGCGGGGCTCTTCGATCCACAGCTCGGGCACCTCACGTGCCGACGTTGCGGCGGCGCCTCGCATCGGCTCGGCGGAGTCGCGCGCGCCCAGCTCGTGCGCGCGAGCGGGTCCGGGTGGGTCGACGCCGCGATGCCGCCGTGGAAGCAGAGTGAGCTCGCCGAGACGCGCGAGGCGCTGCGCGCGTTCGTCGAGCAGCGGATCGGCCACGCGCTGCGCGCGCCCTCTTCGTTCCCCGGCGCGGAGAAACGACCAGCATGAGCCAGAGCGAGCATTGCCTGCCGACCGAGGTGCGCGCGCCGCGCGGCGCCCGCACGATGGAGATCTCGTTCGAGGACGGGCACGAGGCGGTCTATCCGCACGAGCTGCTGCGCGGCTATTGCCCCTGCGCCACGTGTCAGGGTCACGAAGGGCCGATTCAATTCGTCCCCGGCGGCGACCTCGAGCTGCTCGACATCGCCGAGGTCGGCAACTACGCGCTGCGTCTGACCTGGGGCGACGGTCACTCGACCGGAATCTACAGCTTTGCTTACCTGCGGCAGCTCTGCGCGTGCGAGCAGTGCAATCCCGACGCGCCGACGCAGCGCACGTTCTCGCGCTGATCGTCTTAGTCGCCCGGCCCTTCGCCGCGCTCCAGGCGCTGCCAATCGGGAACGTGCACGACCTGGTAGACGAGCGCGGCGACCCCGAGCGCGACGACTCCGATGCCCAGGCCGTAGACCAGCACCCGACCCTCGGTCGTCGCCGCGCCCGTCCCGAGCCAGATCGTCGCGCCGCCCAGCGCGAAATACGCCGGCAGCGTGACGTAGCTCGCCGTGCGTTCCCTGCGTTCGCGCTGCTGCAGGAAATCGATCACGTGGTCGAAGCGCTGCTCGGGTCTGAGCGATCGCAGCTCGCGCCGAAGCGCGGTCGGCGAGCTCGGCGGCATGACGAGGTCGAGCAACAAATTCGACAGAAAGAAACCCGTTTCCACGAGCTCGATCGTGAAGACGGCGCGATCGAGACGCCGTCGGCGTGCGCTGCAGCCGGCGTCGGAGCTGAACGGATCGACGTTGCAGCCGTCCGATCGCGAGAGCATCGCGCCGCCACCGAGAGCGACGAAAGCCAAGCTGCCGAAACGCGTGTACCAGCGCGCCGCTTCGTAGTCGGGGCTCGCCCACAGGCCGATGGCTGCGGTGAAAAACAGCCCGCCCGCGCCCATGTAGAGCGCCTTGGCCTCGGGGCGCATGTTCGTGAACGGCGGCGCGACGAGCAGCGCGACACCGCCCGCGGCGGCGATCGGACCACCCAGGTACCTGCTGATCTCGGCGCGTCCCGACTGCTGCTGCACGGCGGCGTCGACCCACGCTTCAGCCAACGCCACGTGTGGGTCGGACTGCGCCAACGCTCTCTGGCTTCCGCAGCACGCCACTGCGATGAGCAGGACCAGGAGCGCGAACCGCTCAGTCGAACGTTGCATGACGGCGGATGCTAGCAGAGGCCTGGAGCTCGAGCAGCGCCATCTCGATCGTCACAGTGCAGCGGCCGTCGTCCCTTGAATGACGGGTCCCGCCTGGCACACAATTCTGCTCGAAATGCGTGAACCGATCGCGCGGCTGGCTCGTACCGCCTCACAACACGAGGAGAATCCATGTCCAACGACATCGTGCGCCGGTCCGTCCTGCGGCAGGGCTTCATCGTTCTGCTGATCGCCCTGTTCTTGGGGTTTGGCATCATCGCGGGCGGGCCACACGCGCGCGGGTTCATGGCCACGCACCTCACGCTGATGATCAGCGCCCTGCTGATCATCGTGGTGGGACTGCTGTGGGACGACTTGGCGTTGTCGCCACGCCAACGCGCGCTGCTGCGCTTCGCGGTGGTGTTCGACGGCTACTGGGGCGCTGCGGCTGGCACATGGGCGACGCTGTTTGCCATTCCGGGGCCGGCTACGGGCGGCGGCGCGCAACCTTCCGGCTGGGCGGCCACGGTGTTCTTCACTGTCTTCATTCCGGCGCTCACGATCCTGCCCTTCGTGTTCAGCGGCCTGATGGTCTACGGCTTGCGCGGAGTCGTATCGGCGAAAGCGAGCAGCGGCTGATCGACTCCTCGCAAGCCTGGCCACGGCGCTGCTCCGAGAAGTGTGCGCCGGGCGCCGGCCGTCGCCTTGCCGCAGGTGGCCCGCCTGGCTAGCTTTGGGCGATGTCGGCGGTGAAGATCTGCGGGGTCACGTCGGTGCGGGACGCGGAGCTGTGCGTGGCTGCGGGCGCCGATGCGATCGGGTTGAATTTTCACCCGCGCTCGCCGCGTTACGTCGACGCACAGCAAGCGCGCCAGATCGTCGATGCGGTGGCTGAGCGCGCGCTGACCGTGGGCGTGTTCGTGGACGCGAGCTACGAGCAGATCAAAGCCCTCGAGCAGCAGACTGGCGTGGCCTGCGTACAGCTCCACGGCGACGAATCGCCCGAGCTGCTGCAAGCGCTGTTGCCACACGCGTTCAAGGCGATCCGCGTGCGCGACGAGGCGTCGATCGCGGCGGCCCGCCGTTTTTCTGGCCAGCACATCCTGCTCGACGCGTACGAGCCCGGGCTTGCCGGCGGCACGGGCCGGACGTTTCGTTGGGAGCTGGCGATCGAGCTGGCCAAGGAACGCCAGGTGACGCTCGCGGGCGGGCTCGATCCGAGCAACGTGGCCGAGGCCATCGCGCGCGTGCGGCCTTTCTGCGTGGATGTGGCGAGCGGCGTCGAGAGCGCGCCAGGACGCAAGGACCCGAACAAGGTGCGGGCCTTCATCGCCGCGGCCAAGGGCTTGCCAATGCCCCCGGAGTAGCCTAGTTCCTTCACGCCGCAACGGCGGCTCGCCCATGGATCAAGACAGCAAGCTGCGATCGACTTACGGCGCGTTCGGCGGCCGATATGTCGCCGAGACCTTGATGCCGGCGCTCGACGAGCTCGAGCGCGCGTTCACCTCGGCGCTGGCCGATCCTACGTTCGAGGCGCGGCGCAACTCGTTGCTCGCGGACTATGTCGGTCGCCCCACGCCGCTCTATCTCGCGGAGCGCTTGTCGGCCGAGGTCGGGTTCCGGGTTTGGCTCAAGCGCGAGGATCTGTGCCACACCGGCGCGCACAAGATGAACAACGTGCTCGGCCAGATCCTGCTCGCGCAGCGCATGGGCAAGCCGCGCGTGATCGCGGAGACCGGCGCGGGCCAGCACGGCGTGGCCACGGCGACTGGTGCCGCGTTGCTGGGGCTCTCGTGCGAAGTCTTCATGGGGGAAGAAGACGTGCGGCGCCAGGCGCCGAACGTGCGGCGCATGCACCTCCTCGGCGCCAAGGTCACGCCCGTGCGCTCCGGCAGCCGCACGCTCAAGGACGCGATGAACGAGGCCATGCGCGACTGGGTCACGCACGTCGAGAACACGTACTACTGCGTCGGCACGGTCGCGGGCCCGCATCCGTATCCGTCGATCGTGCGCGAGTTCCAGCGCGTGATCAGCGTGGAGGCCAAGCAGCAGATCCTCGACAAGACCGGGCGCCTGCCAGACGTGGTGCTCGCGTGCGTGGGTGGCGGCTCGAACGCGCTCGGCAGCTTCGCGGAGTTCATTGCGCACCGCGAGGTGAGGCTGATCGGCGTGGAAGCAGCCGGCGAGGGCGTCGAGACCGGCAAGCACGCGGCCACGCTCGGCAAGGGCAGGCCCGGCGTGCTGCACGGCATGCGCAGCTACGTCTTGCAGGACGCGGGCGGGCAGATCACCGAGACCCACTCGATCAGCGCGGGGCTCGACTACCCCTCGGTCGGGCCCGAGCACGCCTTCTTGAAGGACAGCGGGCGTGCCGAGTACCGCTCGGTCACCGATCGGGAAGCGCTCGACGCGTTTCGCATGCTGTGCCGGCTCGAAGGCATCATCCCAGCGCTCGAGAGCAGCCACGCGATCGCATATTTGCGCAAGCTCTCGGGCACGCTGCGGGCGGAGCAGAACGTGGTCGTGTGCCTCTCGGGGCGCGGCGACAAGGATCTGCAAACCGTGCTCGACATCTTCGACGCCGAGCGGGGAGCGGGCTGATGCCGGCCGTAGCAGGCGGTCGATTGCAGCGCGCGTTCGCCCGCGCGGCCCAAGAGAAGCGAGCGGCGCTCGTGATCTATCTGTGCGCGGGCGACCCGGATCTGCGTACGACCGAGCGGCTCGTGCTCGCGGCGGCCGAGGCCGGCGCAGACGTGATCGAAGTGGGCATGCCGTTCAGCGATCCGACCGCGGACGGGCCGGTCATCCAGCGCGCGAGCGAGCGCGCGCTGCGGTCGGGCACCACGCTCGAGGGTCTCTTCGCGACGGTGGCTGCGGTGCGTGCGAAGTCCGAGGTCGGGATCGTGCTGTTCGGTTACTACAATCCGCTGCTGGCATTCGGTGAAGCAGAGGTCGCATTGGCCGCCCAGCGCGCGGGCGTGGACGGCATGCTGGTGGTCGATTTGCCGCCCGAGGAAGCGGGTCCGCTGCTCCGCGCGCTGTCTCAGAACGGCCTCGACTTCGTCCCGCTGATCGCTCCGACCACGCCCGACGCGCGCATCGACCGGATCGCTAAGACGGCGAGCTCGTTCTTGTATTACGTCTCACTCACGGGCGTGACCGGCGCCAAGGCCGACCTCGAGCGCGCGGGCAAGCGCGCCAGCGAAGTGCGCGCGCGCACCGGCCTGCCTGTAGCAGTGGGATTCGGGGTCAAGACAGTCGAGGATGCGCGGGCTGCGGCCGTCCATGCCGACGGCGTGGTCGTCGGCAGCGCGATCTGCAGCGCAGTCGAGCAAGCCGCGAGCCCGGACCAAGCAGTCGCGGCCGTGCGCGAGCTCGTGCGCTCGCTGCGCGCGGCCTGCACGCGCTGACCGCGCCGTCCATGCTACGGTGGCCTATGGCGCGGCGGAGGCGCGGTCGTGGTGAGGGGCTCGAGCGGCTCGGCCCGCTGATCGGCAAGGTCTATCCGGCGAACCAGCCCGAGGAGGCGCGTGCGATGCGGCTCTTCGGTTGCTGGAGCAAGGTGGTCTCGAGCCGCATTCTCGAGAACGCGCGCCCGGTCGGCTACCGCAACGGCGTGCTCAGCGTGCACACCGCGACCGCGGCGTGGGCGAACGCGCTGAGCTTCGAGAGCGCCCAGATCCTGGCGAAGCTGCGGGCTCGGCTGCCCGACGTGCCAGTGCAGCGGATCGCGTTCCGTGTCGGCCGCTTGCCCGATTTGCCCGAGCAGGTCGAGCGCCGCAAACCGCCGCCCGTGCTCGTGCCGCTCTCGCAATTGCCAGAAGACTTTGCGCGCGAGCTCGCACGCATCCACGACGACGGCTTGCGCGAGAGCGTCGCGCGGGCCGCGGCCATGTCGCTCGCTCGACCCGTGCGGCCGGCGGGCAAGCGCTGAAGAGCCGCGCATCTTTCCGCGCAGCCGTTGGCTCGCGATGTCCGCACAGCTCGGCGTCCGCGCGAAACTGCGCGCGGCGGGTCTTGAAGTTCATGCAAAAGAGCGCTCTGGTTGAGCGCGGCCTGGTGATGAGAGTCGTGACCGCTCGCCTTCCGATCGCAGTGCTGCTGACCGCGGCGCTCGCGTGCGGCGCCACGGTCAAACCTGCCGCCGGACATCGCGCTACCGCTTCCAAGTCGAAGGCGAAAGCCGACGCCGGGCAGGCCTCTGTCACCGCTGGGCCACCCGAGGCGCTCGGCGTGTTGGTCGGCCCGAAGGCGGTTCATCCGCTCGGCGGCTTGCACCTGTATGGCACCGATCTCGGGTTCTCGTACGAGCACCAAGGCAACCTGTTCCTGATGTTCGGCGACACGCTGCCCACGCCGGACGACATCTGCAACGAGCAGCACAACGACGACACCATCGCGTCGATCCCAAAGGAGTTTGCAGGGTCGGTTCCAGAGGTCACGTTCACGACCCAACAGGACTCGCCCGACGATTTCGTGCCGATCCAGCTGATGCGCGGGACGGAGTCGCTCAAGCTCGGCTTTGGCCAAGCGCCGCTGACGGCCTGGAGCGACGGCGGACACGTGTACGCGGTCTTTCAGCGGCTCGAGCTCACCCACTGTGGCGACACCGGCGATGCCCCGAGCTGCCCTCTCGACGATGGCTTCGTCTGCTCGAGCCGCATCGGTCAATGTCAGCCCTACTTCAACGGTGTGATTCCTCCGCTCTGCAACGTGGAGACGGGCAAAGGTTGCTTCGCGACGCAGCAATGCACGAACAGCACCGCCGAGTCTTGCGTCGACACCGGGAGCTCGCAGTACGACGGCACGGTGGAGGGTGAGATCGCGGCGGTCGCGGAGAACATGGACATCGGCGTGCAGCGCGACGACGGGTCGCAGCTCTTCGACCAGGTGCTGGCCTTCTCCACCAACAAGTTCATCAGCGTCACCTCGCGCACCGTCGCCAAGCTCGGCGACCTCGGCGATCACGACTATGGGCCGGGCCAAGGCGACCTGTTGCTGTGGGGCCGTCCTCGCTACTCTGCCGACGGCACGCGCGAAGCGAGGCTTTATCTGATGGCGCACGCGCTTCCGCTCGAGCTCGATGACGCTGGCAAGCTGCGCTTCGAGCCGCGCTATTTCGCCGGCGCCGATCCCGACACCGACGAGCCACGCTGGTCTTCGCGTCAATCCGACGCCAAGCCCCTGGCGATGGACGGCGTGAACGATGGCGACCCTCACGAGGCGCTGCACATCGTGAATCACAGCGCGATCACATGGCTGCCGGCTCCGATCGAGAAATGGGTGATGCTGTACGGCGGAGGGTTGTCCGACTTGCTCGTGCTCGACCCGGCTGGCTCGCGCTATGCGCCGGCGCCGGGGGCCATCATGATCCGCTTTGCGGACCACCCCTGGGGTCCGTGGAGCCCGCCGGAACCGCAC
>JBIOJD010000108.1:0-10148 GCA_044450485.1 Polyangiales bacterium
GCCACGCGGTAGCCGACCGCGCTCAGGATGCTGAAGAACGAGAAGTTCAGGTGGGAGCGGTAGTAGCGCAGCGGATTCGGTCGCTTGCCATCGGGCGTGTCGACCGTGCCGTCGCGGTTGCCCCACTGATTGATCGCCGACGCGTCCGGCGGAAAGAAGCCGAGGCCCACGCCGAGGTCCGGGCTCAGTTTCATGGTGAGCGCGACCTGCGGCAAGAAGATCGCGCCGCCCTTGTAGCAGACGGTCGGGTAGGGATCGTCTTGATAGCCCTTGAGCGGTTTGCCGTTCAGATCTTTGTCGCCCGGCTGAGCTTGCAAGAACACCGGCCCGTTACCGAAGTTGCTCACGTCAGGGCTCCTGACGCTCCAGCCCTGCGCACCAGTCGGCGTGAAACAAGCCTTCGGCAGCACGAAGTGGGCACCGATCAGCGCTTGATCGTCCCACAGCTCCGAGAGCAGCGCCGGGTTGCGGGTCATCAGGCTCGGATCGTCCGCGCGCGCGAATCCGGCCGCGCCGCGACCGAGCGAGCGCGTTCCGCCCGCAGGGAATTCTGGTCCTCCCGCGCTTGCCGAGCGCGGCCAGCCTGCGAGCGCAAGCGCCGCGAGCACGGTGGCCAGAGGAATGCTGCGACGGCAGCTCACGAGCTTGATGACGGACGCATGCGGACGCATCGGGCCTCCGAAAACGGGCGGAGCGTACTACCCCCGATGTGCGCTGGGAAGCCTTGAGCGCGCAGGGCAATCGCGAGGGGCGGGGGCTTCGGAGCACGCCCTGAGCCCACTCGCTTGGTGCTCCGCGCTCGACACGTGCCCAACCGAGGATTCTTTCGAGGACGTAAGCCGCTCCTGGACGTTTCTGGACGGGAACTAACCAAAGTTCTCGAAGGGCTCGCCGCCTGCCCCGCGCTGCTCCTCGAGGTTCTCGAAGCGCGTGAACTCACGCTTGAAGGCGCAGCGTACGGTGCCGGTCGGGCCGGCGCGCTGCTTGCCGATGATGACCTCGGCTATGCCCTTGTCCGGGGACTCGGGGTTGTAGACCTCGTCCCGGTAGATGAAGAGGATCGTGTCCGCGTCCTGCTCGATCGCGCCGGACTCGCGCAGATCCGAGAGCTGGGGTCGCTTGTCCTTGGTGCCGCGGGTCTCGACGCCGCGGTTGAGCTGCGACAGCGCCATCACCGGCAACGACAGCTCCTTGGCCAGCGCCTTGAGCGAGCGGCTGATCTCGCTGATCTCTTGCTCGCGGCTCTCGGTCCGCGTGCCCGAGCGCATGAGCTGGAGGTAGTCGACGACCAAGAGCTGAAGCCCCTTGTCGGTCTTGAGCCGGCGCGCCTTGGCGCGCAGTTCCATCATGCTCAGGCCGGGCGTGTCGTCCATCCAGATCGGCAGCTCGCTCAGCTCGCCGGCGGCGCGGGTGAGCGGCGCCCAGTCGTCGCGCGTCAGCCGCCCGCTCCGAAGCTTGTTGCCGTCCACGCCCGCTTCGCTGCACAGAAGTCGCCGCGCGAGCTGCTCTTTGGGCATTTCGAGCGAGAAGACGACCACCGGGGCCTCGCGCGCGCGGCAGGCGTTGAGCGCGACGTTGAGCGCGAACGCGGTCTTGCCCATGCCCGGACGGCCGGCGCAGATGATCAGGTCTCCTGGGTGCATGCCCGCCGTGTACCAGTCGAGCAGCTTGAAGCCACTCGGCAGCCCGGTGATGTGCTCCTTGCGCTCGGCGGCCTTGGTGATCTCCTCGAACGTACGCATCACCACGTCGTTGATGTGCTCGTACTTGCTGCGCAGCCGATCCTTGGCGACCTCGAACACCGCGCGCTCGGCCTCGTCGAGGAACTCCTCGATCGGGCCGTAGTCGCCGTAGCCGCGCGCAGCGGTCTCGTAGCAGGCCTGGATCACGCGGCGGACGACGCCCTTTTCCTTCACGATCTTCGCGTGAGCTTCGATGTTCGAGACGGTCGGGATGGTGTCGGTGAGACCGAGCAAGTACTCGTGGCCCCCCGCGCGCGGCAGCTTGCCGCTCGTCTTCAGTCGCTCGCTCAAGGTCACCGTGTCGACCGGCTCGCCCGACGCGAACAGCTCGAGCATCGCTTCGAACGCGATCGCGTGCGCGTCCTTGTAGAAGTCGCTCGGGTGCAGCGGCAGCTCGGTCACCACGTTGAGCGCGTTGTTCTCGAGCATGATGCCGCCGAGCACCGCGCGCTCCGCGTTCAAGTCGTGAGGAGGAACGCGACCGCTCTGAGGACCATCCGCCATGCTCGACTCACCCGGACCGCTGAACATGACACAGCAGCCGGCCGGAATCACCGGCTTTGTGGTTCGGATGTGATCGCGCGCGATTCAGGATGCGCGAACGTGCCGGCTTTGTCCTGCGGTCGAGCGCTGACTCAACCGGCCACGACCACGAGCTTGAAACGCGCGCTGACGTCGTTGCCGAGCTTGGCGCTGATGTCGTACTCACCGAGCGCTTTGATCGTGTCGGTAATTTGCAGCTTCTTGCGATCGACCTCGATCCCCCGGCTCGCCAGGGCTTGCGCGATGTCGCGCGAAGTGACCGAGCCGTAGAGCCGGTCGCCTTCGCCGACCTGCATCGCGATCTCGATCGTGAGGCCCTCGATCTGCGCAGCCGCGCCCTCGGCGACTTTGCGTTGCTTGTCGGCGAGCGCGACCGCGATGCGCCGCTCGTGCTCGACCTGCCTGAGGTTCTCGCCTGTCGCCACTGCGGCCAGGCCGCGCGGCAAGAGGTAGTTGCGCGCGAAACCGGGCTTCACGCGGACGATCTCTCCGGCTTGACCCAGCTTGTCGACGTCCTGCTTCAAAACGACCTGCACGTGCGTCGCCATGATCTAGCCTCTCGAGGTGTAGGGCATCAGGGCGAGCTGACGTGCGCGCTTCACGGCACGCGTGATTTCTCGCTGATGCAGCGCGCAGTTGCCGGTGATGCGGCGCGGGACGAGCTTGCCGCGCTCGCTGACGAAGTACTTGAGCTGCGAGGGATCTTTGTAGTCGATGGCGACCTCGGTGTCGGCGCAGAAGCGGCAGACTTTTCGCTTGCCGCCGCGCCGCCGCAGGCTGAGCGGATCGCTGTCGCGAGCGCCCTTGCCCTGGAAGTCGTCGTCGCGGTCGCGGCCGTAGCCGCCGCCACCGTAACCACCTTCCTTGGCCGCGCTCATGTCTCGTCCTCCACTACAGGCTCGCCGCCCACGACCTCTTCGATGTCTTCGCCTTCGAGCTCGTCGCCTTCGCGCTCGAACGGCTCACTGCGCTCGCTGCGTGGGCGCTCGATCAGACCGAGCCGTTGCGCGAGCTCCGGCTCTTCCTCGGGCTCGGCTTGCTCGAGGCGCTGGAACTCCGTGTCCTTGGGATCGACCTCGTAGTCTTCGACCCGCACGCGCTCCTTGACCATCACGGTCTGGAAGCGCACCACGTCGTCGATCAATCGCAACTGGCGCTCGATCTCGGCGACCAAGTCGTTCAGACCTACGTACTTGACGTAGACGAACGCGCCGCGCGTGGCCTTGCGAATCGGGTACGCCAAGCGGCGCCGCCCCCAGTTGTCGACGCGCAGCAGTCTTCCACCGCGCGCGACCACGATTTCGCGCACCCGTTGGCCGATGCGCTCGGCCTCGTCGGGCTCCACGCTCGAGCGCATGATGTAGATGGTCTCGTACTCACGCGCGCGAGGTTCTTCGATCTTCGTAGCTGTTGCCGTGCTCATGCATTCTCCCTTTGGTCGACGGCCCCGGGACCACGCCCGGAGCAGGGGGAAACCAGGTTTAGCTGTCCGCGCGCGACCGTTGGTTGTGCGCGTTCATCGCCGCCTGGGCGCCGCGGACCACGATGTCGGTCAGCGCCGCGGAGGCGCGTTCTAGCACATCCTCGAGAAGCGCGCTTTCCTCGCGGCCAAAATCGCCGAGCACGTAGTTTTCGGTGCTCCCGGCCCCGATCGGCCGCCCTATGCCCACCCGCAGCCGGCAAAAATCGGTTCCCCCGCAACATTCTACGATGGAGCGCAAGCCCCGATGGCCGGCGGTGCCCCCGCCGAGCTTGATCCGCACCGCCCCAAACGGCAGGTCGAGCTCGTCGTGCACCACCACGAGGTCATCGAGGCCCAGCTTGAAGAAGTGCAGCGCCTGCTGCACCGACTGGCCGCTCAGGTTCATGAAGGTCGCAGGCTCGAGCACCACGGCCTCGCGCCCCTCGATCGACGCCTTGCTCATGCTGCCCGCAAAGCGCGAGCGAAACGCGGGCGCCCCGTGCGCCTGCGCGAAACGCTCGACCACCATGAAGCCCACGTTGTGGCGGTTGCCCGCGTATTTGACGCCCGGGTTGCCGAGTCCGGCGATCAGGTGCACGCCCAGGCCTCGCCGGCGCTAGGCTTTCGCCCCGGGCTTGGCCGCCGCGGGCGCAGCCGCTGCCGGGGTCTCGCCTGCAGCTGGCGCCGCTCCCGGCACCGCTGCTCCTGGCGCCGCTTCTTCTTCGGGCGGCAGCTTGCGGGGCTCGGCGCACGTGATCAAGCTGCGCTCCGGGTCGAACAGGATCTCGACACCCTCGGGAAGCGCGATGTCCTTGGCGCGCAGCGCATCGCCGAGCGCCATGTTGGTGACGTCGACCTTGATCTCAGCCGGGATCTTCTCCGGCGTGCAGCGCAGCGGAACGTCGCGGTAGACCACGGTGATCTCGCCACCTGCGACCACACCCTTGGCGCGACCCTCCGTCAGCAGCGGGACGCTCGCCAGCACGCGCTGGTCGAGGCTCACCTTGTAGAGGTCCACGTGCAGCACCGCGCGGCTCACCGGGTGGAGCTGCACCTCTTTGATCATCGCCAGGTGCGTTTCGCCGCGCGCATCGAGCTTCAAGAGCACGTTGCGGCGCTGGGGCGTGCTGAGCGCCTGCGATAGCGCCTTGGGAGCGATCGCGACCCCCACGGCCTTGGCGTCGCGACCGTAGAACACGCCGGGAACCATGCCCTTGGCACGCATCTTCCGCGCGGCGCCCTTGCCGGTCTCACTTCGAACCTCGATCCCCAAGCTGAACGGTTCCATGCCTGACTCCTAATCGAACAGCGACGTGACAGAGTCGCCCTTATGGATGCGCGTGATCGCTTCACCGAGCAAGCTGGCGACCGTGAGCACCTTGAATTTGCCGGTTTCCGCAGCACCGGGGCGCAGCGGGATGGTGTCGGTGATCACGACTTCCTCGAGCACCGAGTCTTTGATGCGCTGCACCGCCGGGCCGGACAGCACGCCGTGCGTCGCGGCCGCGAACACCTTTTGCGCGCCGGCCTCCGCCAGTGCTTGCGCCGCGTTGCACAGCGTGCCCGCGGTGTCGATCATGTCGTCGAGGATGATGCAGTCGCGGCCTTTGACCTCGCCGATGATGTGCATCACCTCGCTCATGTTCGCGCGCTCGCGTTCGCGTCGCTTGTCGATGATGGCCAGGTCGGCGTTGAGGCGCTTGGCGTAGGCGCGCGCGCGCTCTACGCCGCCTGCGTCGGGCGAGACCAGCACCGGGTGATGCTCGCGGAACTTGGGCTGCAAGTAATCGAGCACCACGCGGTTCGCGTACAGGTGATCGAACGGCATGGCGAAGAAGCCCTGGATCTGACCGGCGTGCAAATCGACAGCCACCATGCGGGTCACACCCGCGGCCGTGAGCAAGTCCGCGACCAGCTTGGCCGTGATCGGCGTGCGCGGTGAGACCTTGCGGTCCTGGCGCGCGTAGCCGTAGTACGGCAGCACCGCGGTGATGGAGCCGGCGGAGGCGCGCTTGAGCGCGTCGACCATCACCAGCAGCTCCATCAGGTTGTCGTTGACCGGGCTGCAAGTCGGCTGAATCACGTACACATCCGACTGCCGCACGCTCTCGCCGATGCGGACGAAGACCTCGCCGTCCGAAAAACGCCTGAGCTCGGCTCCGCCCAGGTCCACGCCGACGTACCGTGCGGTCGCTTCTGCGAGCGGCCGGTTCGCGCTGCCGGTGAAGATGCTGATGGACTTGAACATCGCCAGAGTCCCCGCTACCGGTCATGGCCGGACGCAGAGTAGACCCCCGCCTGTCCCGGCGGGGCGCAGATCGCTAGCAAACGGGTAGAGAGGTGTCAACCAACGCACAGCCGAGCGCTCGGCTCGAATTCATCGATGCGCACCGCGGGATCGCGGTGCTGCTGATGCTCTGGATGCACTCGGCCGACGGTTGGCTCATGCCGGCGCTGAAGCAGGGACCGGCGTGGTCCTTCGTGCGCTCGATCGGCGGCCTGGCTGCGCCCACCTTCCTGTTGCTTGCAGGCGTCTCTCTCGGGCTCGGCTGGCAAGGCGAGGAGCGGCCGGGCCAGCGCCGCGCAGCGCTCGGCCGCGGGTTGCAGCTCGTCGTGCTCGGCTACGGCCTGCGCCTGCAGATGTGGATGCTCGACGGAGGCGCGCACCGGCAAGCCGCGTGGGCCGCTGCTGCGGTCCTGCTCGCGCTCGGCTACGTGACCGCGTATCGCGGGCTCGGGGCTTTGGCCCGTGGAGGGGACGACACGGTCAAGTTGCTCGCGACTGCGGCCGCATGCTGCGCCGCCGGTCTCTTCAACGTGTCGCTCGCAGCGCCCGATCGCTTGGTGCCGCTGCTCCGGGTCGACGTGCTGCAGGCCATCGGCGCGTCCTGCGCGCTGCTCGCCCTGGCCCGCCCGCGCCTGCAGCAAGCGCCTTGGCTCGGGCTGGTGCTCGCGGCCGCCGTTGCAGCTGTGACGCCCTGGTTTCGCTCGTGGGTGCCTGGACCGCTCCCGCAACCGATCGCGGCGTACCTCGGGGGCTGGGATCCGCCGCCGGGCCGGCTCGCGCCCGCGCTCTTTCCGCTCTTTCCGTGGTTGGCGTACGCGCTCGTGGGCGCGAGCGTAGGCACCACCCTCGGTCGCAGCCGGAGCGCGGACCGTTCGGCCGAGCTGATCGCGCTGCGCCTGGCCGCGCTCGGGCTGGCTCTGGCGCTGCTCAGTTGCGAAGCCCTTCCTCACGGGCACCGCCTCACGACGACTTGGCCGCTTCTGACCCAACCGGTGCGCGTGCTGTACCGCTCCTCGGCGGCGTTGGCGCTCGGCGGGCTCGCGGTGGCGCTGGTGAGACTGCGGCTGCCTGGCCTCCGCTCGTTGCTCGAGCTGGGGCGCGCCTCGCTCTTCGTCTACTGGGTGCACCTCGAGCTCGCGTTCGGCACGTTGTCCCGGCCGCTCGCGCACCGGCTCGGATACCGGAGCTGGTCTCTGGCGCTTCTCGGCCTAGTCGTCTTGATGATCGGGCTCGCGTCGGGATGGCGCAAAGCGCGCGCTCGGCTCGCGCCCAAATCGAGCGGGAAACCGCCCGGTCACAGTGCTGGCTCCGAGCCTGCGGCGCTGCCGAGCGCGTGATTTCCCCGCTTCTGCGCGGCCTGCGCGGAGCGTCGGATCGAGGTATCACAAAGGCACGAAATGGGTCTTGTGACCGGCGATCGGTTCTGTCTATAAGGGCTCCTCACCGCGCGGAGCGACCATGTCGAACCAAGTCCTCCTGCTCACGGATCGTCGCGCGTTCGAAGACGATTGGCGACGCGCGCTGGACCGGGTCGGGCTGCGCGCGCAGGCTGCGTTGCCGGATCCTCCGAGCGCTGCGATCCACGAAGGCGCTGTCGTCGTGATCGACGCCGGCTGCGGTGTGTTCGACGAGGACGAGCTGCTCGCACACGTCGGGCTGGCGCGCGCCTTGCGCGTCTTGTGCGCGGTCGGCTTGTCCGACGACGAGCGCTTCCGCGGGATCGAAGACTTGCTCGACGACATGTGCCCGGGCCTGCTCGCGCGTTCGGCGCGCGACCTGCCACAGGTGGCAGCGACCCTCGCGCGCCGCGCGGACCGCGAGCGCGCCAAGCGCTTCGAGTATCTCGCGGTCTCGCCGCGTCCGTCCGAGCTGATCGCGATTCTCGCCGACGGTGCGGCGGCGCTGCTGCCGCGGCCGGTGAGCGAGGCCGACGACGGCAGCGAGGTGGCCTCGATCTCGCTCGGCGCCGGTGCCGAGAGCGCCACGCTCGAGCTGGCGTCAGGCCAGAAGGTCGAGCTGCGCGCGAGCAGCTTCGCGCCGTCGAGCTCGGTCCGTCCGAGCGCGGCGCCGAGCAACGGGCATGCTTCGGCGATCGCGATCGACGGCGTGCGCTTGGGCGCGCGCCTGCGCGAGCTGCGCGTGGCCGCGGGCTTGACCCAAGCCGAGCTCGCACGCCGTACCGGCATCCATCGTCCGAACATCGCGCGCGTGGAAGCTGGGCGGCACACACCGTCGCTCGAAACGCTCGCGCGCCTCGCGTCGGCGATCGGCGTGCCCACGACACTCGTGCTCGCCGAGGAATGAGCCGCGCGTGACAGCGGAGCCCGACGCGCGCGAGCCGGTCCAGCCCAAGCCGGCCGCGACCGTGGTGCTGCTGCGCGACGACGGACCGAGCCGCGAGGTCGAGGTGTTTCTGGTCGAGCGCCAGCGCTCGATGGGCTTCATGGGCGGCATGCACGTGTTCCCGGGCGGCAAAGTGTCCGTGGGCGACACCTCGACTGCGCTGCAGGCTCGGATCGTGGATCGCGAGCACGGGGCTCGCGCCGAGCCGTGGGGCCATGGCGTCGACGCTGCGGCTGCAGCCGCGCGCGCGGTGGCCGCGATTCGGGAGACCTTCGAGGAAGCAGGCGTGCTGCTCGCGAAGGACTGCGCCAGCGCCGATCTCGCTGCGATGCGCGAGCGCTTGCTGGCAGGCGAAGATCTGGCAGCGCTGCTCGAGCACTTCGGCCTCTGGCTCGAGCTCTCGCTCTTGCAGCCGCTCGCTCGCTGGATCACGCCTGCGCGTGAGCCCGTCCGCTTCGACACCAGCTTCTACCTCGCGCGCTTGCCCACTGGGCAGGTCGCTGGCCACGAGGAGAAGGAATCGGCGTCTGGGCTCTGGCTCTCGCCTTCGCGCGCGCTCGAAGCGAGCCAAGCGGGACGCATCAGGCTCGCCCCGCCGACCGCGCGTACGCTCGAAACGCTGCTCTTCGCCAGCTCGGTCGATGCGGCGTTCGAGGCCGTGGCCGCGCGGCCGCTGCCGGTCGTGCTGCCGGTGATGCGCACAGTCGGCGATCAGCTCGTGATCCTGTACCCCGGCGACCCCGAGCATCCCGAGCCCAAGCGCGCGCTTGACGGCCCGACGCGCTACGTGTTCCGCCGCGACATGTAGGGCAGAGCAAGAAAAGTCGGACAAATTTGGAGTTCGACCTAGACAGTGGAACGAACGGAGGTTAGGTATTTAAGCCTATGGCCAAGCGCGGGCAGGCCAAGGAGCTGTTCACCGCCTCCGAGGTCGCGAAGTTCTGCCAGGTGGACCTCAAGACGATCCACAACTGGGCGGATCGCGGGGAGATCCGTCACTTCCGCACGCCGGGCCGCCACCTGCGCTTCCGGCGCGTGGACGTGCTCGATTTCCTGCGCAAGTACGGCTACCCCGTGCCCGAGGTGCTGAGGCACGGCAAACCGCGCGTGCACGTGGTGGACGAAGATCCGGGCGCGCTCGGGGGCCTCGAGCGCGCGCTCTCTTCGAGCTTCGAGGTGAGAGCGTTCTCCGAGCCCGTCGATGCGCTGGTGGCGATCGGCAGCGACGTGCCCGACGTGGTGGTGCTCGACGTCGGCGGTGCGCGGATGGATGGGCTCGCGATGATCGCGCGCCTCCGCTCGATCGAGGGCACGCAGCACGTGCGGATCGTCGTCTACTCGGCGCGCAGCGAGCGCAAGCAGCAGGCGCTCGACGCCGGCGCATCGGTGTTCGTGCCCAAACCCGATCTGGCCAAGCTCACCCACGAGATAGAGACGTTGCTCGGTAGCTGACCACCGCGCGCTCGCACGGCTCGGTGGCTTGTGGCATAGACCGGGCTTCGTGGCGCTTGCGCTCAAATACGATGCTGAAGGGCTCGTGACGGTCGTCGTGCAGGATCGGCTGACGGGCGAGATCCGGATGCTCGCGCATGCGAACGAAGAGGCCGTGCGCGCGACGCTCGCAAGTGGCGAAGGGCACTTCTACAGTCGCTCGCGCAAGGCTTTGTGGCGCAAGGGCGAGAGCAGCGGGCACGTGCTGCGTGTGGTCGAGGTCTGGGCCGACTGCGACTCGGACGCGCTGCTCTACCTCGTCGACCCCGAGGGTCCGAGC
>JBIOJD010000109.1:0-10109 GCA_044450485.1 Polyangiales bacterium
GCCACCGCGGCGCGGATCGCAGACGACGTGAAGCTCGGCGAGAGCGTCCAGGTGCAGGGCACGCCCACGCTGTTCGTGGACAAGCAGCGGATCGACGATCCGCTCGACTACGACGTCGTGTCGCACGCTGTGGACCAAGCCCTCTCGCACTGACGACGCTACGTCGCCGATCGCGCAGCGATCGAGCGTGCACGGAGCGTGGCAAAACCCCCGTCCGGCGGCGCCCGCTTCGTTTCGCACCGTCCACCACATCGCGCCTGATGTGTGAAGTCAGACTCCATGGCACGCTCGATCGGCTCATTCGCTCGGCAGGCGATGCGTGGCCTATGCTACACGTTCAGGAGCACTACCCGTCGGAGGGGTGTCGCGGAATGGCAATAGGTTGTCGGCGCTGCTGTTCAGCCCTCGCCGCGCTGCTTGGTCTACTCGCAGCGAGGGGCGCGGCGCTCGCCCAGGCGCCGTCCAGCGCCGACCCGCCCGAAGCTGGCTCGGGCACCGCGCCCTCGCAGCAGGCCTCGTCGCTGCGCGTAGCGGTGCTGCGGACCACCCAAGGTGAGGGCGGGGCCACTGCGGACGCGGTGGACGCGGCGCTCCTGCGCGATCTGGCCGAGCTCGCGGGAATCGAAAAGCCCACCGTCTCTCCGATTGACTACGCGGAGATTCAGCTCACCGTCGGCTGCAGCGACGAGGGCAAGGCGTGCTTGTCTTCGATCGCGCAGATGGTTCAGGTCGATGGTGTGGTGGTGAGGCGACTCACGGTCGAGCAGGGCCGCATGACGCTCACCCTCTTGCACTTCGACGCCACCGCGACTGACGAGCCGGCGCACGCCGAGGAGACGTTCGAAGGTGCGGATGCCGGCAAGGCCGCGGTGGCCGCCGTGCCTTCGCTGGTGCGAAGGTTGTTCGGGATCCCCGAGCCGGTCGTAGCGGCCGCGGTGCCCGCCCCAGCCTCGGCGCTGGTCGCGACCTCACCGGGCCCTACCTCGGCCACCACGGATCGAGCAGGCGGTGGTGTGGGCGCCTTGAGCGTGGTGACGCTGGCCGCCGGCGCCGGCATCCTGACCGGCGGTCTAGTCGTCGGCGCGAGCGCCAAGTCGAGCTTCGACGAGTTCAAGGCCATCAAGGTGGTGACCGAAGACGATGCACGGCGGGCGAATTCCAAGTTCGACGCGGTCAAGTCCAAGGCCTTGGCCGCGAACGTGCTGATGCCGAGCGGCGCGGCGGTGCTCGCGCTGGGCGCTGCGCTCTTGGTGCTCGACCTCACGCGCGGAGGGCCGCACGACACGGAGGTGTCGCTGCTGTCGCTGCGCGGGGGCGCCATGCTGACGCTGCGCGGTACCACGAGGGCGTTCTGATGCGCCGCGTCGCCACTTGGCTCGCGCTCGCCGCCGGCGTCGTCGCGCTCGGCGCTTGCTCGTTCAGCAAGAGCGATCATCCGGACGCGTGTCGCGTCGACAAGGACTGCAAGCAGGGGTTCTCCTGCGTGCTCGGCTTCTGCGTGCAGAGCAAGACTTCGTCCCCAGACTCCGGGGCGGGATCCTCGAGCGCGTCGGACGGCGGCGGGAACGGCAACGGACAAACCGTGACGGGCCAAGGCGGGACGAAGTGCGTCGACGGACAGCCGCCCGAGACCTGCTACGACGGGCCTGCGGGGACCGTGGACGTCGGCTTGTGCAAGGCCGGCCAGCGCGCGTGCGTCGGCGGTATCTTCACCCAGTGCTTGGGCCAGGTGCTTCCGGCCGACGAGACCTGCAACGGCAAGGACGACAACTGCGACGGAACCGTGGACGAGATCCCGATGGCCGATTGCCAGACCCAGATGCCCGGTCTGTGCGACACGGGTTTGCTCACCTGTCGCGGCACGTACGCGATCTGCGAGCCTGCAAGCCCTCCGGTCGACGAGGTCTGCAATGGCAAGGACGACGACTGCGACGGCAAGACCGACGAGGTGGCGGGCACGCCGTGCTACCCGGCCGGCGCGGCAGGGTGCACCGTGGCGAAAGATGGCAGTGTCACCTGCGCGGGACTCTGCCACCCGGGACTCAGCGGCTGCGCGGGTGGAATGCAAGCCTGTTCGAACGCAGTCACCCCCGCGGCGGAAGTCTGCACCACCGGCGGCGCGACCGCTGCCGACGAGAATTGCGACGGCAACATCGACGAGGGGTGCGCCTGCAACAACGGCCAAGAACGCCCGTGTTACGCCGGTCCCAAGGGGACCGAAGGCGTGGGCGTCTGTCAGGCCGGCACGCAACGCTGTCAGAACAAGATCTGGGGCGCGTGTCAATCGCAGGTGCTGCCGCAGCCGGAGAGCTGCGCGAACTCGGGCGCAGACGACGACTGCAACGGCGTTGCGGACGACGTGCCTGGGCTGGGCAACCCATGCATCGACAATGCCCAGAAGGGCATCTGTCGCGACGGAACCACGCGTTGCCAAGGGGGCAGTCTGCTTCCGGTCTGCGTGACGATGCAGCCGCAGCAGGAGCTGTGCGACACGATCGATCAGGACTGCGACGGCAATCCCATCGACGGCTTCGATCTCAACGCCGATCCGCAGAACTGCGGCGCGTGCGGCAATGCTTGTGGCGGCCACGAGACGTGCTGCGGGGGCAGTTGCCTGTCGCAAGCAGACCTGCAGACCGACGTGAAGAACTGCGGCAGCTGCGGGGCTGCCTGCGGTGCCGGTCAGTACTGCTGTCAGGCCAAGTGCCTCAACGGCCCGAGTGGGCGGCCGGTCATAGGGGGCCCTGACCTGCTGTGCATGTGCAGCCAGGACTGTGGCGACAAGAGCTGCTGCGGCACGCAGTGCGTCGACATGCTGAACGACGTGCACAACTGCGGCGGTTGCGGCAACGACTGCACGGCTGGTGGAATCTCGGTGAAGCTGGGCTGCTGCAAGGGCGTGTGCTCCACCGTTTGTGTGAACGGCTGATGGGCGACGAGCGAGCCCAGTCGAGTCGG
This sequence comes from Polyangiales bacterium, assembly GCA_044450485.1. Lineage (GTDB taxonomy): Bacteria > Myxococcota_A > Polyangia > Polyangiales > JAFGIB01 > CAVZVA01. The sequence continues at coordinate 2,959 of JBIOJD010000109.1, forward strand.
GAACGGGTCGAGCCGACGCTGGCGGACGAGCACTTGTCGCCCGGCTTCACGGTCGGCGGCAAGTACGTCATCAAGGGCTTGCTCGGCGAGGGCGCAAACGGTTTGGTCTACGAAGGCGAGCACACCGAGATCGGCCACCGCGTCGCGATCAAGGTCGTTCACCAAGCGCTCACTGCGCGCCAGGACATCGTCGCGCGCTTCCGCCGCGAAGCGCGTATGTGCGGGACGATCCGCAATCGGCACGTTGGGCAGGTGTATGACGTGGGGGAGTTGCCGGACGGCGCGCCCTACATGGTCATGGAGCTGCACGAGGGTCGCTCGCTCGCACAGGTGCTCGCTGTCGAGGGCGCGCTGCCGATCGCGGTGGTCATCGACATCGGCAAACAATTGCTCATCGGCTTGCAAGCGGCGCATGCGATGCACGTCGTTCATCGCGACGTCAAGCCCGACAACATCATGTTGATGCGCGAGTCGAGCGGCCACAGCGTCGTCAAGCTGGTCGACTTCGGGATCGGCAAGAGCGTGAACGCCGACATCAGCACGCGCAACGTCACCCAGGAGGGCGTGGTGGTCGGCAGCCCCGACTACATGCCGCCGGAGCAGCTCAGGGGCGAAGAGGTCGATGATCGCGCCGACCTGTACGCCGCAGGCGTCGTGCTCTACGAGGCGGTGACCGGGCGCGTGCCGTTCAATGCCAAGTCTTTGACCGATCTGTTCGTGGCGATCCTGCGCGACGACGTGGTGCCGCCGCGCAAGCTGCGACCGGATTGTCCCGAGGAGCTCGAGGCCGTGATCATGCGCGCCCTGCGCCGTGATGCCTCGCAACGCCACCAGAGCGCCGAGGCCATGCGGCTCGCGCTCGAGCAGGTGCCGCCGGCGCTGGTGAGCGTCGATGCGGACGTGCTTCTCCGCTACAGCGAGCCACCGCCGCCGCCAGCGCACAAGCCTCCTCCACAACGCGCGCGCACCGACGGGTACGCGCTCGAGACCGAGCGTGTGCGTACCGCAGAGCTGCAGGTGCCGATAAGACGTGGTGGAGCGCGCGCCGTGATGATCGCCGGCGGCGTCGTGGTGCTCGCGATTGCGGTCTCATTCGGCGTGCGTGGAACGAGGCCGGCTGCTGCGCCCGCCGCTGCGCCTCAAAGAACAGCGGCTGCGTCGAGCCCTGCGGCCGCCGGGCCACCCAATTTCGAGGCTCCCGGCCCGTCGCCTTCGGCTCAGCCGCCAGCGGCAAAGCAGGAGATGTTGCCGGAGCCCGAGCCGGTCGTTGCCGCGCCCGCGCCACCGGCCAAGAGCACGGAACGTTCCGCGCCGCGCGATCCCCTGCCGGCGCACGTCGATGGCAAACCGGCCAAACACAAAGTTTCGCAGAGCCCGCTGCCCGCCGCCGCTTCGCTCCCCCCACCGGCCGCGAAGCAAGTGGTGAAGGAGCCGGAACTGAGCACGCCCGCTGCGGCCGCGGGCCCGAGCGCCGCCGAGCTCGTGCAGCAAGCCGCAGCCGCGTTCGTGCGCGGACAGATGCCGCGCGCCCGCGCTCTGTACCGGGAGGCGACGCAGCGCGCTCCGAACGATCCGAGCGCCTGGCGCGGTCTAGGCATGGTGTCGAGCCGCATGGGCGAGCACGGCGAAGCCACCCGCGCGCTGCAGCGCTACCTCAGCCTGCGCCCCGACGCCCCCGACGCCGACGCAATCCGTAAGAAATTGTCGGAGCTCTGACCGGCTACACGCACTCGCGTTCGGCGATCTTGGCGATCTCGCGCGCCATTCCGTCGATCTGGGCGGGGTCGGGGCCCTCGACGAGGATTCGGAGCTTGGGCTCGGTGCCGCTCCAGCGGACGAGCACGCGACCTCGGCCATCGAGCTTGCGCTCCACTGCTCGAATCGAGGCCTCGGTCTTCGGCAGCTCGTCGAGAGGCTTCTTCAGCTTGAGCGAGATGTTGAGCAGCACCTGCGGCACGTGCTCGATCACCTCCGCGGCGAGCTCGGACAGTGGACGTTGCTCGCGGAGCATGATCTCGAGCACCTGCAAGGCCGCGATCAGACCATCGCCCGTGCGCGAGTGGTCGAGAAACACCAAATGGCCGGATTGCTCGCCGCCGAAGTTGAGGCCTTGCTTGCGCATCGCCTCGACCACGTAGCGATCGCCGACGCCCACCCGCAGCAACTTGCCCTTTTCGCGTGCCACCGCCCGCTCGAGGCCGATGCTCGACATCACCGTGGCGACCACCGTGCGCTTGCGCAGCTGGTTTCTGCGCAACATGCGTGTTGCGCAGAGCGCGATCACCGCGTCGCCGTTGACTTCGTTGCCGAGCTCGTCGATCAACACCACGCGATCGGCGTCGCCGTCCACGGCGATCCCGATCTGCGCCTTGCGCCTGCGCACCTGGCTCGCGCAATTCTGAGGGTGCACGGCGCCGCACTCGTCGTTGATGTTCTTGCCGTTGGGCCGCACGCCGATTGCGTGCACCTCCGCACCGAGCTCGGAGAACACCTCGGGTGCCGTGGAGTACGCAGCACCGTTGGCGGCATCCACCACGACGGTCAAGCCCTCGAGCGTGAGGTCTTGTGGCAGCGTCGACTTGACGAACTGCACGTAGCGCCCGCCCGCGCTCTCGAGTCGCTCCGCGCCGCCGATGTGCACGCCGGTCGGCCGCTTGCTCACGAGCACGTCGCTCTCCATCAAACGCTCGAGCTCTGCCTCGCTGTCGTCGGGCAGCTTGAAGCCGTCGGGCCCGAACACCTTGAGCCCGTTGTCGTAGTAGGGGTTGTGGGAGGCGCTGATCACGATTCCCGCATTGGCCCGCATGCTCTGCGTGAGCAGCGCGATCGCGGGTGTCGGCAATGGGCCCGTCAACAACACCCGTCCGCCCATCGAGCAGATGCCCGAGCACAGCGCATACTCGAACAGGTAGCTCGAGATGCGGGTGTCTTTGCCGATCACGATCCGGGGGTCGCGCCGGGAGCGCTGCCGGGCCTGATAGGTGAGGGCTGCGCCGAGCTTGAACGCGACCTCGGGCGTCATGTTGCCCTCGTTGGCGCGGCCGCGGACTCCGTCGGTACCGAAGAGCTTCCTGGTCATGCTGATCACGGCTCCCAGAGCATGTCGACGCCCCAGTTTTCCGGAGCGAAACGTCCGGAGCCCACGATATTGTGGGCAAAGTACAGCTCGATCAAGAACTGCATCGTCGTCGTGGTGGCGGCCTGCTCGGCTGTCGCCGAGGTCTCCGTGCCAGTCCCCGGCGTATAAGCGCCCTCGACGTAGACCCGTTGCACCAGCTTGCGCATGAATTTGGGCACGATCGACTCGCTCGAGAAGCCGGCCTTGAGGCGTTCGGCGCCGCCGGTCGTGTGCTCGACCCCGATGCGCGGCGTGAATGCGGAGATCTCGTGCTGCGCGCCCAGCGTGAGCACGCCGCCCACCAGGCCCGACGTAAACGCGCTTTGGGCGTCGGTGGACTCGAGCGCGAGATCGGTGTCCTCCGCGGCGCACTGGCCCGAGATGAGATAGGTGATGGCCGAGGATTCGCCCGGGCAGACGTCGGACGCGAACGTGACCTCGGGCTCGGCCAGCGTTCCGGTGACCGAGACCGTGACCGGCGAGGTGCCGGCCACGTCGGTTTTCTGAGTCGCGACCAGCAGCACGTCGGGGTTGAGCTCGGAGCCGCCGTCGAAGCGCAGCGAGCCGCTGCCGATGGTGAAGCGCTTGCCGAAGATCTCGAATTCGCCGCTGTTGAAGCCGATGTAGCCACCCACGTTGAGACCGGGATCCTGATAGCGCACGTCGAGCTCCATCGCGATGCCGAGATCGAAGTCGTTGCGGTGCACGTTCAGCTTGCGGCTGCCTTTGATCGCCAGCTCGATTGCGTAGGCTGAGTGTGCGGGCGCAGGTCGCACGCCACGCAGCGCCACGTCCGGGTTGGGATCGAGCGCCTGCAGCGTCCGGTTGCTGGTCTCGGGCAGCTCGACTTCCAGTTGCTGCACGTCGACGGCGATTCGAGCGCGCTCGGTGGTCACGTCCGCGTCGAGCACGGCGCTGCCGGTGAGCCAGGCCGTGTCCACGCCCTCGCGCTGGATTGGAAACCGTGTGGCGAGCACGGCGATCCGCATGCGCTCCGGCCACGGACCCACGAAGCCGATGCCGCCGACCGCTTCGAGCCGGCCCTTGCCCGCTTCGGCCTGCAGCTGCTCGAGCTTGACCCAATCGTCACGGAAGCTGAGCCGCGCGCTGATCTCGCTGAGGCGCTGTCCCGTCGCGACCACGTACACGTGCCCGTTGCCGACGTTGAGCTGGCCGCTCGTCGTCAGCTTCGCCAGCGTGCCGCCGATTTCGACCGTACCGTATGCGACCGCGCTGGCGTCGAGCACGCCCGGCACGCGCTCGAGCAGGGGCTTGAGCTGCGAGCCGTCGAAGTGGGCTTGCGCGGTCAGGGGCGCGTCCCTTCGCGCCTGTGGCAGCACGAGCAGGTGGTTCCAGCGCACCGGCACCTCCGCCTTCAGCTCCGTCGCGCCGCCGTGGCAGCCTTGCATCGTCGCCGAGCCCGTGATCGCTTCGCAATCTCCTCCGACCTCGAAGTGAACGCCGATCGGGTCGCCTTCGCAGCTCTGCGATTGAAGTGCCGCGCGGCCCGCGACCTCCGTTCGCGGAGAGAAGCGCGCATCGCCGGCAAGCGACAGCTTCGGCTTGTCGGTCAAGCCGTCCTCGAGCGTCAGCTCCGTCTTCAGCTCACCGGTTCCGAGCTCGCACAGGTACGGCAGGCGTGCGATGTCCTGCACCTGAACGTGGCCGCTCGCCCGCAGTGCCGCGGGCGGCTCGAAGCGGCCCTGCTCGAGCCAACGATCGACGGGCGTATCGAGGTCGACGTCGAAGTGAGCGACCTGCTCGGTCTGGGCCAGCATCTCGAAGGCGATGTGCGAGTGGCCGTGATCGAGCGTGAGCTCGCCGCGGACGGTGGGGCGGATCTCGGCCGAGCAGTTGCCGCCGAGCGGCGCGCCCTGCCATTCGAGCCCGAAGCGCACGTCGCCAGAGGTGCTCTGCCCTTGCCTCTGCAGCTCGAAGTGCGTGGTGAGCTCCATCGGATAGGGTTGCGCGGCCGGTTTGGGCAGGCGCTGGAGCGAGCGTGCGGCCGTTTCGCCCGACACCTTCCACGGTCCTTGCAGCAGCGTGCGCGAGAGCGTCCCGGGCTCGTTCATCAGGGCATGCCAGTCGAGCTGCGTCTCGCCGCCGGCGGTGAGCAGAGGACCATACTCGTCCGAGACCGAGAAACGTGCGTTCAGCTCGCCATTGCCATAGCCACCATCGGCTGCGACGCTGAAGTTCTGAAGACCGCCGAAGGCGAGCGAGTCGAGCTCGATCGAGCCGCTGAAGACGGGCCTGTCCAGCGTCCCTTCGAAGTGCAGGTTGCCCGAGAGCGTGCCCGACACGCCTGCGCGCTCGACCGCGCGAAGCTGCGCGAGCGCAAGGTCCTGCCCCGTCAGATCGAGCTCGTAGTTACCGAGCTTCAGCGCTTGCAGGCGATCCTGCAAGGAGGGGTCGATGCGACCCGTGCCAGTCACGCGAAAGGCACCGCGTGGCCCCAGGTCCACGTCGCCGTCGGCCTCGATCCGGCCCTGCTTGTAGGTGACGAGGTAGAGCACCCCCATGCCGGTCACGCCCTGTGCCGCACCGTCGCGCAGCGCGCCTTGGAGCTTGAGATCCGGGTCGGAGAGATCGCCCGCGAGCTGCACGTGGGCGTCGACATGGCCTCGTTCGAGCACCAACTTCTCGCCGAGCAGGGCGCGTAGCGCCGCCAGGTCGAAGTCCTGGAGCTGCGCGTCGAGGGCGTCGTCGCCGTGAAAGCGCACCACGCCGTGGGCTTCGAGGCGCTGCGAGCGATTGGCGAGCCGCAGCGTTTCGAGCTCGACCCGGTCGTCGCCCACCACGCGTAGGCCCGTCAGCGCGCCGCGCCAGACGTCTTTGCCGACCGCGAGCTCGATCGTGTCGGCGTCGACCGTGAGCTCGTCGCGCTCCGCGGCGATCTTGGCGCTGACGCTCAGGGTGCGCTGGCCCGCGGCGATGAACTGGCCTTCGGCCTCGTAGTCGTGCGGTCCGCCTTGCACGCGCAGGCTCGGATCGCCGAGCAGGTATGCGCCGAGCCTGAACTCGCTGCCCGACACCGAGACCCGCAGCCGCGGGCGCTCCGGGTCGCCATGCGCGCTGCCGCGCAGGTCGAGGCGCTTGGCGCTGACTGCGCCGTAGCTGAAGCCGTCCAGCGCGAGGTGGCCGTCGAAGTCGAGCTTGGCCTGGCCCACGCTCGGGGTGCGCACCGAAAGCTCGGCCGTGAGCCGGCCGTGCGCGTCGGGCATGAAGCGTCGGAGGTTCTCGTCTGCGGCGATGTCCGCGAACGCGGCGGTCATCTGCAACGCGATGGCACCACTCTTGTCGATGTGGCCGCGGCCAGAAATGCGTGCGCCGCGGCTTCGCGCATCGATACGATCGATCCGCAGGCCGGTGTCTTCCATCGTCGCGTCGAAATTGAGGCCAGGCACCGCGATCGTTCCGTAGAGGAGTGGCTCGACCTCTGCGTGCAGCCGGGTCTGTTCGGCACCCCGCGGCGAGTCCACGCGCAAGAGCCCGTTCGCGCGTATCCGCGGATACCCCGGGAAGAGCTTGGCAAGGTCGAGCGCCCGGCTTTGCAACGTCACCGAGACCCCGGTGCTGCTGGAGATCGTCCCGTTCACATCCGCATGACCCGCGTCCGTGTCGAGCTGAGCATCGACCGCGAGCTGCGCCACCGCGCCGTGCAGGCCGAGGCGTCCGGACAAGGGTAGGGCGAGCGACGGCATCCATGCGTAGCCCAATCCCTGCAACGTCCCCGCCGAAACGCGCTGCGCCTGGACCTCGAGGCCGAGCTCCTGCGGACCGTTCGGTCGGGCGGCGTTGGCGGCGAAGCGAATCGTGGCTGAGGCCTGCTCTTGATTGCGGTGCACGCTGGCTCGCAACGCGATGCCTTCGCTCGACGCCGTCGAGATCGTGCCGGACAACGCATCGATGTATGCCACGTACCCGAACGGCTGGGTGAGCGTGCCTTGCGCGCGGTCGATGCGCACGCGCACGTCCTTGCCGATGTCGAGAGCGCCGGCGGCGCTCAGATCGACTACGCGCAGGTCGCGCA
>JBIOJD010000110.1:0-10079 GCA_044450485.1 Polyangiales bacterium
AGAACGGCGGCTGGTATTACGACGACCCGCAGTCGCCCAAGAGCATCAAGCTCTGCGACGCGAGCTGCACCGCGGTGAGCCAAGACCCCGCAGCCAAGCTCGACATCCTACTCGGCTGCCAAAGCCGCATCATCATGGTGCTTTGATATCGGGAAGGGCACGCGCCCTTCCCGCCCGTCGAGCAAAGCTCGCCGGGGCCCACCCATCCGCGGGGTTCGCTGCGCTCACTCGAAGCTTGGCCCGCCGAATCTCAGCGAGGCGCGCGCTGTAATACAAAGGGGTGGGTGCTGCTGAGGCCGCCGTCGACGACCATGGCTTGGCCGGTGACGTAGCTGCCTTCGTCGCTGGCGAGAAACAGCGCCATGGCTGCGATCTCTTCGGGATGGCCGTAGCGGCCGAGCGCGCAGAGCTGGCCGAGGCGAGCCTCTGTGCCGCGCGCGCGCGCGAAGTCGAACAGAGGCTTGGTCATGCCGGTCTCGATCAGGCCCGGGCAAATGGCGTTGACCCGCACGCCGGTCGCGCGCAGCAGATTGGCCGCGCTCTGCACCAGGCTGATCACGCCCGCTTTGCTCGCGCTGTACGGCAAGCCGCCGGCGTTGGCCTTGAGCGCTGCGACCGATGCGGTGCAGATGATCGAGCCCTTGCCCTGCTTCTGCATGTGCGGGGCCGCGTGCTTGATCGCCAAAAAAGGCCCGATCAGGTTCACGCGCAGGATTTCCAGGAATTGCGCGACGTCGGTCGTCTCGAGCGTGGCCAGACCGCCGCTGATGCCGGCGTTGGCGTAGACCACGTCGAGCCCGCCGAGCTCGGAGATCGCGCGCTCGATCATCGCCTTGACCAGCGTCTCGTCCGCGGCGTCCGCCTTGAAGGCGATCGCCACACCACCAGCGGCTTTGATTTCGGCCGCGGTCTCGCTCACCGCATCGGTCACGTCCGCGACCAGCACCTTTGCGCCTTCGGCCGCGAACAGCTTGGCGCTCGCACGGCCGATGCCGCTGCCTGCGCCGGTCACGATCGCGGTCTTGCCCTTCAATCTGGCTGAAGCGGTCACGTCACACCTCGTCGTTGCTGAGAAAGAGCCCCCGATCTAGACCATTTCTGCCGACATTGCGACTCGCGGATCGGGTCAGCGTCCCTGGAAACGCGGCGTGCGCTTCTCGATGAAGGCGCGCGCGGCCTCGAGATGGTCGAGCGTCTCGGTGCCCGAGATGTGGCGCTCGGCCTCGCGGTCGAGCAGCTCCGAGAACGAGAGCCGGAGGCCGTCGTTCAGGTTCTGCTTCATGCGTGCGAGCGCCAAGGGCGCCGCGGCGGCGAGCTCGGCCGCAACCGTTGCCACGTGATCGCGAAACTGCGCGTCGGGCAGCACCTTGGACACGAGCCCGATGCGTTCTGCCTCAGCCGCATCGAAGCGCGGCGACAACAAATACAGCTCGCGCGCCTTGGCTGGGCCAACCACGCGCGGCAGGGTCCAGGTGCCGCCGAAATCGCCGCTCAGCCCGGCATTGCGAAAAGCGACATTGAACTTTGCGCTTTGCGCCGCGAAGCGCAGGTCGCACGCGCACGCCCACGCGAGGCCGGCGCCCGCGCACGCGCCGTTGATCGCGGCGATCGCAACCTTGTCCATCTCCATCAGGAGCTGACTGCTGCGCATGAAGCGCCGTAAACGCCCGACGTTTTCGGCGTGGGACAGCTCCCGTTTCGCGCCGCCGCCTTCGCCGCGGCTCATCGCATCGAGGTCCCCGCCCGCGCAAAAGCCCCGGCCTGCGCCGGTCAGGATCACCACACGCAGGCTCGGGTCGCAGGCCGCACGCTCGATCGCCTCGAGCGCGCGCTCGAGCAGATCCCCACCCATCGTGTTGAGGCGCTCGGGCCGGTTCAGGGTGATGGTTGCAATCCCAGCCGCGCTTTCATAGAGCACCGTCTGCGTCACACTGGCCTCCTCTCTCGCTACCTTGTCCGGCGCGCTCAACGCACTTCGAGGATCTCGGCGCGAAGCTCGGAAGTTACCTCAAAGGGGCTGGTAGCGGGCGGGGGTTTGCGCCTATCTTCGGCCGGCCCGCTGGGACCCCCAATCGCGACTCGCCTACGACTCGCAGGAGAAGCTCGACCATGACTCGTTCGCACACTCTTTTCGCCGCGCTTTGCTGCGCCCTGTTGCTCACGCTCGCCGCCTGCAAGAAGAGCGACAGCGGTGGCAGCACCACGGGCACGGGCGGCACGGTCGGCGGCACCGGTGGAACCGTCGGGACGGGTGGCACGGTGTCTGGCACAGGCGGCACCACGGCTGGCGGAGCCGGCAGCAGCGCGCCCGCCAACATGCCGAACGCGCAATGTCTGGCCGGCGCCAACCACATGAATCCGGCGTGCGAGAACTGCGCCTGCACCCCCGATGCCATGGGCGGTTGTTTGACGGAGCTCGCGGCATGCCAGGGCGGCACCGACGCCATGGGGAACATGCTGTGCAAGGCCATCATCGACTGCGCGACGATGAACAAGTGCGCCGGCACCGCTTGCACGACCCCGTGCGTGACTCAGCTCCAAGCGGCTTCGATGTACATGATGGGCGCCCCGCTCACGGCCGCCACGAACCTCGGCAACTGCACCTCGAAGAGCTGCAGCACCGTCTGCCCTTGACCGGTTCTCATCTCGGAATTCCCAGTTCCCGTTCAGAAGCGTTCAGGAGCGAGCGCGCCCGCAGAAAAAACCGGAGGGATACTCTTTGTATCTCGAGGATTTTTTCGAGGACGTAAGCCGCTCCTGGACGTTTCTGGACGGGAACTAACGCTACTTCACGTGGCTGGCTTCGATGCTCGACAAGAGCAGCTCGCGCTGGAGCTTGAGCGCTTGCGGCATGGTCGGGCCGATGGTGTCGAAGAACTCGGCCTGCGATTGCAGCTCGCCCTTCCAGTCGTCGAGGTCGATCTTGGTCGCGGCGCGGAAGCGCTCGGCCTCAATCGCGAGCCCGGATAGATCGATATCGCCGGGCCGCGGCACCCAGCCGACCACTGTCTCTTGAGCGCCGGTGAGACCGCGCGCGCGGTCCACGATCCACTTCAGCACGCGCATGTTCTCGCCGTAGCCGGGCCACAGGAACGACCCGTCCTGGCCCTTGCGGAACCAGTTGACCATGAAGATCTTCGGCGGCTGCGGGATGCGCGTGCGCATCCTGAGCCAGTGCGCGAAGTAGTTGCCCATGTTGTAGCCACAGAACGGCAGCATGGCCATCGGGTCGCGGCGCACGATGCCGACCGCGCCGGTCGCAGCCGCTGTCGTCTCAGAGCCCATGGTCGCGCCGAGGTACACGCCGTGGGTCCAGTTGAACGACTGCATCACGAGCGGGACGGTGGTCGCGCGGCGTCCGCCGAAGATGATGGCCGAGATCGGCACGCCTTCGGGATCGTTGACGGCCTTGGAGAGATGAGGGTTGTTGCGCATCGGCGCCGTGAAGCGGCTGTTCGGATGCGCCGCCTTTTCGCCGGAGCCCGGGCTCCACGGACGGCCTTGCCAGTCGATGAGACCCGCGGGCGGCTCGCTGTCGATGCCTTCCCACCACACGTCGTTGTCGGGCGTGACTGCAACGTTGGTGAAAATGGTGTCGCGCGACACGGTCTGCATCGCGGTGGCGTTGCTCTTCAAGCTCGTGCCCGGGGCCACGCCGAAGTAACCAGCCTCCGGATTGACCGCCCACAGCCGCCCGTCCGAGCCCGGCCGCATCCACGAGATGTCGTCACCGACGGTGAACACGCGCCAGCCCTCGAAGCGCTTGGGCGGGATCAGCATCGCGAAATTGGTCTTGCCGCACGCGCTCGGAAACGCCGCCGCCACGTACGTGGTCTGGCCTTCGGGGCTCTCGACGCCGAGGATCAACATATGCTCGGCGAGCCATCCCTCGCGGTAGCCGAGGTGGCTGCCGATGCGCAACGCCAGGCACTTCTTGCCGAGCAACACGTTGCCGCCGTAGCCGCTGCCGATCGACCAAATCGTGTTGTCTTGCGGGAAGTGACAGATGTACCGGCGCTCGGGGTTGATGTCGAGCAACGCGTGCAAGCCGCGGTTGAAGTCAGGCGAGTCGCCGAGCATGTCGAGCGCGACCTTGCCCATGCGCGTCATGATCCGCATGTTGAGCACGACGTACGCGCTGTCGGTGAGCTCGATGCCGACCTTGGAGAACGGCGAGCCTAGCGGACCCATGACGTACGGAATCACGTACATGGTGCGGCCGCGCATCGCGCCGTCGTAGAGCTTACCGAGCTTCTGGTACGCGTCGGCAGGCGCCATCCAGTTGTTGGTGGGCCCGGCCTCGTCCTTGGTCGGCGTGCAGATGAAGGTCAGGTGCTCGACGCGCGCCACGTCGTTCGGGTTGCTGCGGTGCAGGTAGCAGCCGGGTCGCGTTTTCGGGTTGAGCGGGGTGAGCGTGCCGGCGGCCACGGCCTCTTCGGTCAGCCTGTGCCGCTCGGCCTCCGAACCGTCGCACCACTGCACGCGGTCGGGCTTGGTCATGCGGGCCATTTCGTCGACCCACGCGATCAGCGCTGCGTTGGTGGTGGGAGCCGAGCCGGGGGGACGGTTAGTCTGGCCAGAGCTGGCGCTCATGCTGCGCTCCTGCTGCAAGTGAAGTGACTGGGGACTTCGGTCGATGTTTCTGCTGGGACCGCGTTCGCCCGCGCGGGATTGCTAGCACAGCCGGGGCAGGTTGACACGACCGAAAGAACGCAAGACTTGGCTGGCCGCTGCGCATCCAGCCGGAAGCGCGCGGGTCGCCTTGCTTGCCCCAGATCGTGGACATCTGTTTTGCCGGAGATCGCGAATTTCGCACCCGATCCGCTTTGGCGAGCGCTCGCTCACGGCGCCTATTGAGCTATTGTGGGGTCGGGTAACCGTGTCAGTGCGTAAGTACTGACACGCCGTGGGTGAGACAGTCATGGCGAAACAACCGTTTTCAGCCGCAATCGCGCTGGCCGGCCTGGTGCTGGCCGCAGCGCTCCCGGGTTGCGCCGAGGGGCTTCCGGGACCGCCACCCAGCGCTTCGACGGGCACGGGTGGAGCCGACAGTGGCATTCAGATCCAAGACGGCGCGATGACCGGCACGGGTGGCGTGATGGGCACGGGCGGCCTCGACATGGGCACCGGCGGCACGGGTGGCACGGGCGGCATGGGCACGGGCGGCGTGGGCACGGGCGGCGTGGGCACCGGTGGCATGGGCACGGGCGGCATGGGCACCGGTGGCATGGGCACCGGTGGCGGCTCGGGCAAACCGCCTTGTGATGCAGCCAAGTGTCCGATGGGCCTGGGCATGGGCTGCTGCAAGACGGACGGCACCTGTGGCACGAGCCTGCTCGGCCTGCCGTGCGCGTGACGGCTCACCGGCAGGCAGCGTGCTAGCTTCGCTCGCATGAGCGTGACGCGCTCGCGCTTGGATGCGCAGACCCGCGACGGCGTGCGCCTGTCGATCGAGCGGTTGCGCGGCAGCGACCCACACGCTGGCGCGGTCGTGCTGCTTCACGGCCTCGGCGCCAACGGCCGGATGTTCCTGATCGAGGGCGCCTCGCTCGCTCTCTACCTGGCGGAGCTCGGCTTCGACTGCTTCGTGCCTGACCTACGCGGCGCTGGCCACAGCGAGCGCCCGGCCGCGGGCTTCGACCTCGACACTTACCTCGAGCAGGATCTGCCGACGATCCTCGATACGGCGCTGCGCGCGAGCGGCCAGCCCAGCGTGTCGTGGGTCGGGCTGAGCATGGGCGGGCTCTTGATGTTCATGTACGGCATCGAGCACCCGGACGTGAAAGTGCAGCGGCTCGTCACCGTGGGCTCGGCGCTCGACTATCGGCTTGGTCGCAACGTGTACCGCGATCTTTTGCGCCTACGACCGCTCGCTGGCCGGCTGCGCGTGCTCCCCTTCGACGCGCTCGCGCGTGCGCTCGCGCCCGTCGCGGGTGTGGGGCCCGCGCTGCCGCACGAGGCCATGAACTTCAACCGTAGCAACGTCGAGCGCAGCGTCTGCCGCGAAGTGATGCGCAGCGCGTTCAGCCCGGTGCCGATCGCGCTCTTCGACAGCCTGGCGACTGCGTTCAGCGAGCAAGGCTTCAGCCGCGCTGGCGGGCGCATCGTGTACTTGCCGCGGGCGTCCGCGCTGCGCATGCCCACGCTGCTGCTCGCCGGCAACCGCGACCCGCAAAGCCCGCCCGAAGCTGTGGCAGCAACCTACGAGCTACTCGCATCGGTGCGGGACAAACGGGTGGTGTTCTTCGGCAAAGAGCACGGTCAAGCGGACGACTACGGCCACCTCGACCTCGTGCTCGGTAAACGCGCGCCGACCGAGGTCTGGCCGCAGATCGCCGCGTTCTTGGCGGCAACTCGAGACGCGGCCCCAAGGCGAGCGGATGGACGAGCTAGCGCTGAGTGAGCGCGACGGCGCGGTGTGCTTTCAGGTGCGCGTGTCGCCGCGGGCCTCGCGCGAGGGGCTCTCGGGTGTTCACGGCGGGGCGCTGAAGGTGAGCTTGACGGCTGCGCCGGTGGACGGCGCCGCGAACGAGGCGCTCGTCGCGCTGCTGGCCAAGACGCTTCGCGTGCCCAAACGGGCGGTGATCATCGCGCACGGCGAGCACGGCCGGACCAAGAGCGTGCGCGTCGAAGGCGTTGCGCTCGCGGCGGCGCGCGCGTTGCTGTGCCCCGAAGAGACGGGCGAGCGCGCAGCCGCGTCCAAGGGCCGCAAGCTGCCGCTCGTTCGAGCGTCCGCGCAGAGGCTCGACCTGCCGACGATCATGGACCGCGCGCTCGCCCAAAAGCACGGCAGCGCCTACGTGCAGCTCGCTGCGTTCGCAATCGACGTGGATCGCGCTTACGTCGCGACGAGCGACGACGCCGGACTGCCGTTCGGCTGGGAGGTGTTTCTGACCGAGCGCCATCTGCTCGGCCGCACCGATCCCGAGAATGCGGCGCAGGTCGGGTTGCTCGCGCAGTGCTGCCTGTCGATCCTCGAGCAGCCGCCCGATGCTCAGGGCTACGGCAGCCAGCTCTTGTTCGCCGTGTACGATGCGGTCGAGCGCGGGTTGCTCCCTCAGGCGTTGCGAGCGCTGTTCTCGGCCTGGAGCCGCAAGCCAAAACAGTTGCGCAAGGCGCTCGACGCCCTGTGGCAGAGCCCGGACGAATCGCTCGCGCGCTGCGCCGCCCACGTGCTCGATGCGAACCTCGACTCCGAGCTCACACCTCCGACGCGCCAAGCGCTCGAACAAATGCGCGCCCGCCGCTGGCCCTCTTAACCCGCAGCCGCCGCGCGGCGGGCTTTGCCGCGCAGGATGCTGTACGCGACCGCGCACAACGGCACGAGCAAGATCGAGATGAGCTGGGCGCTCGAGAAGCCGAAGGCAAAGCCGCGCTCGGGATCGTCGCGCAGGTACTCGAACACAAACCGGCTCGCGCCGTAGCCCATCGCCACGACCAGGATCACCTGGCCCGCGAACTGGCGGCGGCGCAGCAGCGCGAGCGCGAGAAGCATGAGCGCGAGCCCGCCGAGCCCTTCGTAGAGCTGTGTCGGGTGGACCGGCAACGACGCGCTCGCATCGCGCGACAAACCGTAGCGGTCCACGTGGTACAGAAATGCCGGCGAGCCTTGTAGCCGCAACCGGTCGTAGTGCCAGTGCGGAAAGGTGCCGAGCCGCGCGAGCCAGCGCGGGGCCGAGTCGGAGAGCACGGTGCCGAAGTCGCATCCGTACAAATAGCAGCCGATCCGTGTGACCGCGGTGCCGAGGCCGAGCGCCGGCCCGGCCGCGTCGCCGAATGCGAGCAGCGAGACTCGCTTGCGAAATAGATAAGCTCCCGCGCCGAGCAGGCCGCCCAAGAACCCGCCGTAGGCGGTGACGCCGCCCGAGGTGATGTCGATGAAGCTCGCGCCGGTGTCTTCGAGCAGCTCGCGGTTCTCGGCCACGTAGAGCAGGCGGGCTCCGGCGAGGCCGGTGAGCGCCGCTATCAGCGCCGCGTTGCTGGCGACGTCTTCGTCGAGCCCGGTGCGGCGCGCGGCGCGCAGCACGAGCTGGAAGCCGATGACCAGCGACACGCCGAGCGAGACGCCGTACGAATAGATCGGCTGCGGTCCCCACGGCATCGGCACGGTGAACAAGATCGGCAGCATCGCGTTCAGGGTTCTAGCGCGGGCGCGTGGGGAGCTTGGCGGTTTCTGCGGATTTGCTGTGCGGCTTCTTTTCTGGCGTCTTGGTCGAGGGCGCGGCCATCGTTTTGCGCGCGTCTTCGAAGGCCTTGAGCACCTTGGGCGAGGTGCGTACGCTGTCGAGCTCGGCATCGGGCTGCTGCGAGAGCACCACCACGAACGCCTCGCGCGCCAGATCGTCGCGCCCGAGCGCGACCAGCGCCGCGCCGAGCTCGCGGTGCACGGTCACGATCTGGCTGCCCGTCAGATCGCCGCCACCGATCAAGCGGTTGGCCATCGCGACCACGTCCGCGTAGCGCCCGGTCCGCTCCGCCTCGCGCAGCTGCGGGAGCTGCGCGTCGATGTCGGCCTGCTTCTTGCGCATGTCGCCGCCGAGCTGTTGCACGCCGAGCTGAGCTTCGGCGAGCCTGCGCCCCTGCTCGCTCAGCACCAGATCGTGCAGCGGCACGAGCACGATCTGTCCGCGCACCAGCTTTGCTCGCAGCGCTGGATTGAAGTTGCGGATGGTGTTCATGGCCGCGAGCGAGTCGTAGTAGGTCTTGGCCACCTTGCGCAGCGAATCGTTCTGGCCGACCACGTATCGCAGCGGGTAGGGCACGAGCAGCTCGGCGCCCGGATCGGGGCGGTCCGCGCTCTTGCTGTGGTTGGCCTCGATCAACACGAAGGCCCGGTGCGAGTCGCCGTAGAAGCGCGTCGCGAGCTCGGCCCAGGTCTCGCCTTCGACCGCGCGATGGTACGACACGGTCGGTATGAGCAGGTGCAACCCGACCACGATGGCCGAGCCGCCCTCGCTGGTCAGCCCGTTCTCGGCCACGAGCACGCTCTCCCGGCGCGGGTCGCCATAGTAGAGCTCGGCGATCGACGCCAGCGTCTCACCGCTGCGCACCGTGTGCACGAGCGCTGGGTCGGCGTGCGCTGGTCGCGGCACGGCACCACACACCACGAGCACCAGCGCCACGAGCAACGCGCGAGCGCAGCGCAGCGCAGCGAGCCCCGCAGATGGGTGGGCCCCGTCGGGCTTTGCCCGACGGGCGGGAAGGGCGCGTGCCCTTCCCGGTATCATCGCTTCTCCTCGCGCACCTTCTGCGGGGGCTTGGCTGCGAGCCGCGCGGACAAGTGCACGGTCTTGCCCGGGTGCACGAAGACCTCCGCGGCTTGCTCTTGGAAGTACGGGTTCTTGTACTTCACGTAGTGCTTGCCGGGAGGCAACGGGATTCGCGCCGAGGTTGGCGTGGTCGCGACCAGCTCGCCGTCCACGTACACGTCGGCCCAGGGATCGACCACCACCTCGATGTAGCCCGCGTTGTGCGGCAAGAGCGGCGCATCGCTCTGCTGCCCGAACGCCGCGGCGCGCTCCGCGAAACCACCGGTCGACGCCTGGATCGCGCCGCCGGTCGCGCAGAGCGCGAGAAACAGCGCCGAGAACATCAGCGACGCGCTGCGCACGAGCACGCGATCGTACTGTCCCGCACGCGAGCCTCGCGTGGCGCCGGCCTTGAGCGTCTCTTCGGCCTCGAGCTCGCTCACCACGCTCACGTCGCGCAAGAACATCACCAGACGCGCGCTGTGATTCATGCCCACGCGTCCGGCGAGGTACTCCATCAGATCGTCGATCAGCGTTTGCGTGCTCGGGTACCGGCTGGAAGGCGCCTTCTCCATGCAGCGCGCCAGGATGCGCTCCATGCTGCGGGGCACGGCCGAGACCAGCTTGCGCGGGCTCACGTAGCGATCGAGGCGGATCTTCTGCATCACCGTCCGCGACTCGTCCTCCACGAACGGCTTGTGTCCGGTGATGCACTGGAAGAGCACGATGCCGAGCGAGAAGATGTCGCTACGAAAATCGAGCTTGTCGCCGAGGATCTGCTCCGGGCTCATGTAGCTCGGCGTGCCCACGCCGGTGCCGGTCTCGGTCAAG
>JBIOJD010000111.1:0-9948 GCA_044450485.1 Polyangiales bacterium
CGCGCAACACGGGCCTCCGCGATGCCAGCGTGACAGCGCTCGAAGGCGCGGCTGCGCCGAGATACACGCCACCGCTCAGCGTCAGTGCGTCACCGCGCGCATCGAAGCGGTGGCACGCGCCACCCGACCCGCCGTCGATTGCGCGCACGAACGCTGCGGCCAGCGAACGAAGCCAAGCTTCGTCTTTGCTGTCGAGCTCGTAGGCGGCTTCGGTGACCGCCAGCGCTGCATCCGGAGAGAGCATGGCGTTGGGCATTCTCGCGCTCAGAGACGAGGCGCGGGCTCAATTTCGACGCCCCAAAGAGATCGGGAGCAATCCGAGTCATGAGCCCGCGCCGCCTCTAGTTGATATCGAGCTGAGCTAGCTCACAGGCCCATGGCCGTGATCGACCCGGGACCCACGCCGTAGCCGAAGCCGGCGGCGATGGCGTCACCGGTCCCGACGTAGACGCGACCGTGAGAGACGGATGGCCCGGAGGTCGAGGACTGGGTGCCGAGCGAGATTTGAGCAAGTGGTGCGCCGGTGCTCGCGTCGCGCGCAAACAGGTTTCCAGGTACGCCGACGGAGGGAAATCCCCATGAAGTGAAATAGACGACGCCATTGGCTACGGCTACTCCGCCCAAATCAGGCGAGCCGATCGTCCCGTAAGGGGATGGGAACTGACTCGTGAAGCGCCACAGCAGGGTGCTGGCATCGCCCGAGAACGCGAACAGGTCGCCAGCCACCGGAAGGCCGCTGCCCGGCGCTGGCCAGTTCACGCCGTTCGCGTACACGACGCCGTTGGCCACGGCCGAGTCTGCGAACAAGCCGCCGAGCGTGCCTCCGACCTCGAATTGGTATTGCTGGATCAGATCGCCGGTCTTGGCATCCAGCACGTGATAGAAGCCGCTCTTCTGACCGGCGCCCACCACCTTGCGACCGTTCGGGAGCATGTAGACCTGCGCCGAATCGCCGAAGTCGGCGTCCGGATGCTGGTCGGGCGAGTACGGGAAGCGGAAGTTCCACTCGTCGTTGGGGAAGCGCTGATTGACCCAGCGGATCTTGCCGTTGTGTGCGTTGAAGGCCATGAACGCGTCGCTGGTGCCGTTGGTGGGTTGGGTGAAATTGTTGCCGGTCGTGACGTAGATCATGTCGTTCTTGGCGTCGTACGTCGGCGTGCTCCAGATGCTCGAGCCCGATGCGCCGGCGGCGCGCTCGGCGTCCGTCACCGTGTACGTTTGCCAGATGATCGTGCCCGAGTGCGGCTCGAGCATGACCAACGATCCTCGCGAGGAGCAGCAGGGGTAGTTGGGATCGCCAGCCGCGCTCTCTTCGTTGGAGGCCACGCCCACCGCGACGTGATTGTCGACCAGCGTCGGGGAGCCCCAGATGGCCGCTTGCGGGTGCGAGTCCGGGCGCATGGACCACGCGACGGCGCCCGTGGCGCGCTTGAGCCCATAGAGATTTCCCGAGATGTCGCCCACCACGATGATCTTGTCGGTGACGAGCGCGCTGGCCGTGACCGAGCCTTGAAGCTGCTGGCTCCAGAGCAACGAGCCGTCGCTGCGGAGCGCATAGAAGAAGCCGGCCATGTCGCCTGCGTAGATGACGCTGTCTGCGACCACCGGCGTGCCGCTCACGGGCGCGGGCGTCGGATATTGCCAGAGCACGTGCAGGCCGCCGACGTTGCTGGCGCGCAAGGTGCGTTCGCTGGCGTTGTAGCGCGTGCCGGCGGCGTCGTGGTTGTACATCGGCCAATCGTTGTCATCGCACGCGGGCTGAGCGTGCACGCGCGTCGCCACGGAGCTCGCGCCGAGCGCGAAGACCGCTCCCAGCAAGAGCCGTGCAGCGTGTGCCGAACCGTTGCCATGTCGTTGCGGATCTCGATTTCGTTCTTCCATCGCAGCTCTCCTCGTTCGGGTTCCGAAGCGGCGAACGCAGCTCGCCGCACAGTCCGTGGCTCGCGCCATGGACACATCACTCCCCCGCCGCTCGCGCGACGCATGTGTCGTCGCTACGGTTGAGCGCTGCTTACGAAGTTGTGATGGGCCCGTCCATGGTCATTTCTTCAGCAGAGCGCGGCGGATGAAATTGCGATTGCCTACGTGGCGCGCCGTACTCGCCACGGCGTCGTTTTGGTTGCGTTTGACTCGGACCGGCGTCCGAGACAGCTTGACCCGGCGCCTGAACCGAATTCAAAATTGGCGCGTGGGCACCCCGCCCAAGCGCAGCCTAGACAGAAGTACAGATGTCAGATCATTTCGACGTCGTCGTGGTGGGAGCCGGGCTCTCGGGAATCGGCGCGGCCTGCCACTTGCGAGAGAAGTGCCCGAACAAATCGTTCGCGATACTCGAAGGCCGTGACGCTATCGGCGGGACTTGGGACTTGTTCCGCTACCCGGGCATCCGCTCGGACTCGGACATGTACACGCTCGGCTACGACTTCAAGCCGTGGAAGGGGGCCAAGGCGATCGCGGACGGCCCGTCGATCCTCGACTACATCCGCGAGACCGCGACCGAGCACGGAATCGAGAACAAGATCCGCTTCGGGCACAAGGTCGTGCGCGCCGCCTGGTCGAGCGAGCGGGCGTCGTGGACGCTCGACGTCGAGCGAGGGCCCAGCAAGGAGCGGCTGCAGCTCACATGCAACTTCTTGCAGGTGTGCTCCGGCTATTACGACTACGCGGCGGGCTATACGCCGGAGCTGCCGGGCATCGAGCGCTTCAAAGGGCGGATCGTGCACCCCCAGAAATGGTCCGAAGACATCGACTACGAGAACAAGCGCGTGATCGTCATCGGCAGTGGTGCGACCGCGATGACGCTCGTGCCGGAGCTGTCGAAGAAGGCCGCTCACGTCGTGATGCTACAGCGCTCGCCGACCTACGTGATCTCGGCGCCTGCCAAGGACCGCTTCGCCATCTGGCTCAGGAAATTCCTCGCCGAGCCGCTGGTGTACGGCTTCATCCGTTGGCGCAACGTGCTCTTGCAGCTTCTGTTCTTCTTGTTCGCGCGAAGGTTCCCCCTGCCGACCAAGCGCGCGCTCGTCGCCCGCGTGCGCCAAGAGCTCGGTCCCGGCTACGACGTGAGCACCCACTTCACGCCGCGCTACGGTGTGTGGGACCAGCGGCTGTGTCTCGTCCCCGACAGCGACTTGTTCGAGGCGATCCGCGGCGAGCGAGCTTCGGTCGTCACCGATCACATCGAGACCCTCACGGAGCGCGGTATCCGCTTGCGCTCTGGGCAAGAGTTGGAAGCCGATCTGATCGTGACCGCGACCGGCCTCGAGCTGCTGTTCCTCGGCGGCATCGCGCTCGAGGTCGACGGCAAGCGCGTGGATCTGAGCCGCACCATGAACTACAAGGGCGCGTTGCTGAGCGACGTGCCCAACCTCTCGTGCACGTTCGGCTACACCAACGCGTCGTGGACGCTCAAGGCGGATCTCACGGCCGACTACGTCTGTCGTTTACTCCAGCACATGGACGCGATCGGAGCGCGTCAGGCCACGCCCCGTCGCAAGGATCCGGACCTGCGCGAAGAAAGCTTCCTGGATTTCACCAGCGGCTACGTCCAGCGCGCCATGCACAAGTTCCCCAAGCAAGGCTCGAAGCGGCCTTGGCGGCTGTACCAGAACTACCCGCTCGACGTGATGACCTTGCGTTACGGCGCGATCGACGACGGCGTGTTGGAGTTCAGCAATCCCCAACTGGGGCGCGAGCGCGAAGTGCTTGCGCTGCCTGAGACGATTGCGTCGCCCTAGAAGCGGTCAGGCCCCGATGTCCGTGCTGCGCGCCTGATCGCTCATGCCTGGCGCGGACGTGGTCTGATCCGCGTGATGGCGGGGCTCGACGCACAGCCGACTCCACCGAGTCGCGCGCCGGCCGCTCCAGTGCTCCCCGGATCAAGTATGATTGACGAAATTGGGCTTTGGGTCAGGGGAGGAGAGCAGTGAGCGTCGTCGGGTGTCATTGCTAGTCCCAGAGGGCTCGCCGAGCGAACCGCCCAAGACCGCGGGTCGCTATCGGATCGAGCGCGAGATCGCCAGCGGCGGCATGGGCGCGGTCTTCGTCGCGTTCGATTGCGCGCTCGGCCGAAACGTCGCGCTCAAGCGCCTGCTCGGCAACCAAGAGACCGATCGGCGCACGCGCATGTTCGAGCGCGAGTTCCACACTCTCTCGGCACTGAAGCATCCGCGCATCATCGAGGTCTTCGACTACGGCATCGACGAGCAAGGGCCGTACTACACGATGGAGCTGCTCGACGGCAGTGACCTGCGCGAGCTCGCCCCGTTGCCTTACAAAACCGCGTGCCGGTACCTGCGCGACGTTGCGTCGTCGCTTGCGCTGCTGCACGCGCGCAACTTGCTCCACCGCGATCTCAGCCCGCGCAACGTGCGTGTGACGTCCGACGGGCGGGCCAAGCTGATCGACTTCGGCACCTTGTGCGGCTTCGGCAAGGTATCGACCATCGTGGGCACCGCGCCGTTCGTGGCGCCCGAGGCGCTCGAACGCCAAGCACTCGACCAACGCGCCGACCTGTTCGGTCTCGGCGCTCTCGGCTACTTCTTGCTGACCCGGCGGCACGCGTTCGACGCGCGCACCTTCGCCGAGCTGCCCGATGCGTGGCTCAGGCAGCCCGAGCCGCCGTCGGCGCGCGCCCCGAAGGACGGCGAGCCGATTCCGCTGCTGCTCGACGAGCTCGTGTTGGCATTGCTGAGCCGCAACCCGCTGGCGCGTCCGGCGAGCGCGGCCGAGGTGATCAGTCGCTTGTCCGCGATTGCGGGGCTCGAGCCCGACAAGGAGCCGCTCTCCGCGCTCAGCTACCTCCAAGGCGGCAAGCGCGTGGGACGCAGGCGCGAGCGCGCGCGGCTGCGCAGGCGACTCAAGGCGACGCTCGCGGGCTCGGGGTCGAGCGTGACGATCGAAGCCCAGGCCGGCATGGGCGTCGCGAGCATCCTCGGTGAGCTCGCGACCGAGGCCCACGTTTCGGGCGCCGTCGCGGTCGTGATCGACGCCGGCTCGCGCCGTGGTGGCTACGCCGTGGCCGAGGACATCGTGCGCGCGCTGATGATCGCCGCGCCAGACAAGACACGCGACGCGATGCGAGGTCTGGAGGGTTCGCTCGAGCGCTTCATCGCCGCGGCCGAGACACCGCTCGAGTCGCGCGTCAACGTGCCCGGACAGCTCGGCGCCCCGGACCGCTCGGGAATGGATCCACGCGAAGCGCGATTGCGCACCCAAGCCGCGTTGCTCGAGCTCGTCGATCGGCTCGCGAAGCAAGTGCCCCTGGTCCTGGCCGTGCACCGGCTGCACCAGGCCGACGACGCCTCGGCCGCGTTTCTAGCAGCGCTCGGGCGTGACGGTGAGCAGCGGCGGCTGCTCTTGGTCTTGGCGTACGACCCGGACGAAGAAGCAGTCGGGCCCGCTGCGCTGCACAGCCTGCGCGAGAGCACCGAGCGCCTCCACTTGCGCGGCCTGCGCCAGAGCGAGGTGCGAGCCTGGGTGAAGGCCAACTTCGGCGAGATCGACAACAGCGAGCGGCTTGCCGAGTGGCTGCACGAGACGGCGGGTGGCAACCCCAAGGCCTGCCATGACCTCGCGCAGCACCTGATCGAGCAGGGCGTGATCCGCTTCGGCGAAGGCGTGTGGACGTTGCCGGCCGAGCTCGCGCTCGCAGAGCTACCGTCGAGCCTCGACCAGGCGCTCGGTGCGCGCATCGCGCGCCTCCACGATCGCGCGCGGCGGCTGCTGGCGGCCGTCGCCGTACACCGCGGTCCGCTGCCGCTCGAGCGCTGCCTCGCGTTCGCGTCGGCCGAGGGCATCGACGAGCCGCTCAGGACGCTGGCCGAGCTCGAGCACCAAGGTTTGCTCGCGCTCGATGAAGACCGCGCTCGGCTCGATCATCCTTCGCTGCGTGCCGCGGTCGTGAAGCGCCTCGGTCGGGACGAGCTGCGGCGCCTGCACGCCACGCTCGGTCAGCTCTTGTGGAGCCAGGGCGCCGATGGCGATCTCGATCGCATGCTCGATGCGGGCTGGCACCTGCTGCACGGCGGCGACGAGCGGCGCGGCGCAGACATCTTGGCCGAGGTCGGGCTCGCGCGTTCTTACGACGCCGCCAACATGCCGGCTGCGATCCCGGCGCTTCGCGCTGCGCTCGAGGCGTTCCGTGCGCAAGGGCGCAGCCAGCACGAGATCGCGAAGCTGATCGGCCCGCTCGCGCTCGCCGGGTACTACAGCGACCGCGCCGTGGTCGACACCTACGCCGAGGACGCGTTGCAGGTCATGGGCGAGGTGCTCGGCATCGCGCGCGCCGCGAGGCTCCGGCGCTGGCTCGGCCCGCAGCTTGGTTTGATGGTCGGCATGTCGAGCGGGATCATCGGCTTCGTGCGCCGCGAGGGGCTCCGCAAGGGGCTGCGCTCGTTTCAGGACATGGTGCCGCTGTTCGTCACCACCGCGGGGACGGCCGCCAGCATCGGCATCGTCACGCTCGACGGCCCGCGCGCGCGACGCTACATCGAGCACATCGCGCCGCTCACCGTGCTCGGTCCCGACTCGGGGCCTGGGCTCGCCTACCGCTTCATGACCGCGGCCGCGCTCGCGACCGAAGATCGAATGGCGCAAGCCCTCGCCGGGCTGCGGCCTGTGCTGGCGCGCCTCGAAGATCCGCGACCGATCGCCAAGCTGCCCGAATTGCCGCGCCTGATGATGTACGGCGGCGCGCTCTACACAGCGGGCGCGATCGAGACCTTTCGCGAGGACCCGGCCGCGCTTGCGCTCGCCGACAAGCTCGAAGGGCTCGGGCTCAAGCTGTTCGAGATGTTCGCGCACCAGATCCGCTGCAACTATCACGGGGTCCGCGGCGAGCTCGCCGCCGCCGAGCAACACCGCAAGCGCGCGGAGCTGCTCGGCGTCCAAGCCGGCTCGGGCTGGCAGGTCGAGCTGTGGGCCGCGTCGGGCGCCCTCTTGTGCTCGCGACTGGCGCAGGACCTGGTGGGTGTACGCGGCGCGATGGCGCGGCTCGAACAGCTCAGCTGCGAAGTCCCTTCGCTGAAGCGGCACGCCAAGATGGCCGTGATGGCGTACCACGGCTTGCGCGGCGAGTGGGAATCTCTGATCCGGCATGGAGACGAGCTCCAGCAAGGCGCACGACCGCGCGCCTTCGTCGGCTGGTCTTCGTCCATGGCAGGTCAGGTGCGGGCACGCACGGCCCTCGGTCAGGCGGAAGCCGCGCGCAGCCTGGGGCAGCAAGCGCTCGCGCAGCTCGACGCGGACGATCGCCAAATGACCGCGATCGTGACGAACTTGATCACGGAGGTCGCGCTGGCCGAAGCCGCGTGCTCGGACTTCGGGGCCGCGGCGGCGCGCGTAGACGGCTATCTGGCAGAGCTCGGCGGGCGCGGGGGTCCGATCACCGTCGGCGCCTTGCACGAAGCCCGCGCCGAGATCGCCAAGCAGGCGGGCGACATGCTGGCCGCTCGACAACACTTGCTGCAGGTCGAGGCAGCGTTTGCTCCGACGCGCAATCCAGCGTTGGTCGCGCGGGTCGAGCAACTGCGACGCAGCATCGAGCAAGATTCGACCGAGCGCGGCAGCTCGCACGCCACGACCGACTTCGGTGTGGTCCGCGAAGTGGAGCTGCAACAGCTCATCGCCGCGTGCCAGGGGCCCGAGCGCTTCGAGCGCGTGCTCGAGCTGTTGCTCCAGCACACGCGCGGCCGTCAGGGGTGGCTCTACAGCTACGACGGCCATGGCCTCACCATCGTCGCGCCGAGCACACCGGGCGAGCTGCCGAAGACCGCGCTCGACGACCTGCGCGCCGAGATCGCCAGCTACAGCAAAGAAGAGGGCGTTACCGAAGATCTGAGCGAGATCGGCACGGGCACCGCGCTGAGCCAGCTGAGCGAGGTCACGGGGCGCTCGGCCCCGGGCTACCGCACGTTCTTGCTCTGCACCGAGCGCGGCGGCACCCCGGTCGTGGTCGCAGCAGCCGTGATCGCGCAAGGTGATCGTCCGCTGCGCGCGCCCCTGCAAACCTTTCTCTCGGCCCTCGGTCATGGGCTGAGCAGCGCGTCGGGCGTGCTGGTTTCGTAGCGCGTCCGACTCGCTCGCCACGTCGAGCCATCCCCACCGTCCGGTCATGACTGAAAGCAGCCAGGTGTGAAGCCGAGGCTTGCAAGGCGTTTTCGCATTGCGGTACCACTCGGCCATGGCCGACGACTTGGAGATGTTTCAAACGCGTGTGCGCGCGGTGCGCGAGCTTCTGGACGACTTCAAGCTCGAGCGCATCGCCTATCTCGTGGTGGCGGTCGCGATGATCGCGGTTCAGATCGGGATCTTCCTCGTGTTCTGGAACAAGGGCCAAGCCGGCTGGCCCGAGTTCGCGATCATGATGGGTCCGGGCGGGATGATCCTCGTGACTGCAGGGCGAATCCTGCGCATGTGGAGCGACGCGCTGCGCTACTTGCAGCCGGCAGGTGGCGCTGCCGCGTCCGCAGGGGAGCCGGCCGAATGAGCACAGTGCATGCTACCGGACTCGCACCGCGAACGCGCGCGTCGCGCCAAGCGGGTGTCTCGGTGTTGCTCGGCGGAGCGTTCGTGGCCGCTGCGTTGTGCGTCAGCGCGGTGCAGCTCGTGAGCCTGCGGCAGGACAAGGCTGCGCTCGAGCGCGCCAAGGTCCAGCTCGAAGGCTCGGTCAAAGAGCTCGACCAGCGCAAGGACAGCCTGGCCAAGCAGAACGGGGACCTCGAGCAAAGCCTCGCCGCGCGGCGCAACGAGATACAGCTGCTCGAGCAGCACAAAGCGTTGTTGCTGCAGAGCATGAAGGAGCTGTCGCCCGCGCCGGTGGTCGCGACGCGTGTGCCGACGAAGGTGCTGACGCAAAAACTGACGCCGTCGTCGAAGCCTTCGGGTCTCGCCGCTGGGGGCGGGGTCGACCTCGGGCACGCGCTCGGAGGCGGCGGCACGACCGAGACGCCGCCTTCGCAAGCGCTTGGCGCGCAAGCGCACGGACGCGTGCCGGCCGAGCCCGGAGCGGCGCTGGTCTCCGCGAGCATGACGCGTGCGAGCGCCACCGAGCGTCCCGACACCGCGCCCAGCGGCAAGAAGCTGTACGAGTTCGCGGTCTGGCTCGATCTGCCGCCCGCGCTTCGTGCGCGCGTCCGCCAGGTCTCTTACAATTTCGATCACCCGACGTTTCTGGTGAAGCGTCACCGCTCCACCGACGCGGCTTCGGGCTTTCGCACTGCCTACACGGGTTGGGGCTGTCTCAGCACGGTGTTGGTCGAGGTCGAGTACCGGGACGGTACGCCGAGCGACCAGTTCAGCTTCGACCAGTGCGCCGCGATCGTGACGAGCAGCGACGGCGCCAAGAAGTGAACGAGCCCATGACTCGGGGCGGCACGCGCCTCTCGTCGCGAAGCGACGATTCACCCCTCCTGTTGGTCTCTCGACTATAGTTACCTCTCGTGTGGCCGTTGCGATGAGATGATCAGTTCCGAGTTCGTGTTCGTGCTGTGCCAGCCCGGCGCGGAGCGCGCGCTCAAGCGCGAGGTGCAGACAAAGCACCAGGGGTTGCGACCCGCGTACGAGCGCAAGGGGCTGCTCACGTTTCGCAGTGCGGTGGAGCTCGCGGACGGGTATCGGGTCGATGCGGTGCTCGCGCGCGCTTCCGGCTTGTCGCTCGGGCTCCATGCGAACGTGGCTGAGACGCGTGCCCAGCTAGCGGCCATGCCACTGCCGCTGCGGCTGCACGTGATCGAGCGCGACCCCACGCTGCCAGCCCACGATCAGTCCGAAACGCTCTCTCGCGCGACAGAGCGCGCGCTTCGCGACATGCTTCCCGAAGCGTTTCTCTCAGGTGAGCGTGCGCAGCCTGGTGAGCTCGTGCTCGACGTGATCGTGGCGCCCGCCGAGCCGCTCGTGCTCGGCGTGCACCGTGCGGCCGAGGGCGCGCCGTGCCTGCCCGGCGGGCGC
>JBIOJD010000112.1:0-9906 GCA_044450485.1 Polyangiales bacterium
AATATGAGCTGCGCCATTTGGTTCCGGGGGAGGGCGCGTGCCCTCCCCGCCCCGCCGGCAAAGCCATCGGGGCCCCACCCCACCTCGGGGTTCGCTTCGCTCTCTCGAAGCTCGATTGCGCTTGCTCTCCTCGGCGCCTGGGTCTGGTACCTTACGTTCCGTGAGCTCGCTGCACCTAGTGGTCGTGACGGGCATGTCCGGGGCGGGCAAGAGCACGGCTCTGCGCGTGCTCGAGGATCTCGGCTACTACTGCGTCGACAACATCCCCCCCGCGCTCATTCCCGAGCTGGTCAGCTTGCTCACCGATCAGCCGGACCTGCGTCGGGTCGCGCTGGGCGTCGACGTGCGCACCGGACGCTTCCTCGAGGGCGCGACCTCCGTGCTCGATGCGTTGATCCGGGGCGGGCATCAAGTCGAGCTCGTGTTTCTCGAGAGCCAGGACGAGGAGCTGGTACGCCGCTTCAGCGAGACGCGGCGCTCCCACCCGCTGGCCCCAGGCGGCAACCTGCTCGAGGCGATTCATCGCGAGCGCGAGCACCTCGCGCCGCTCCGCGGTCGCGCCGGATTCATCGTCGACACGACCGGCCTCTCGGTGCACGACTTGAGGCGCAGCCTGGTCGACTACATCGCACGCGGTGGCCGGCGTTCCCGGATGGTCACCCGCATCGTGTCGTTCGGCTTCAAGTACGGTCTACCGGTCGACGCCGACTTGGTGTTCGACCTGCGCTATCTCCCAAACCCGCACTTCGTTCCCGATCTGCGTCCCAAGACCGGGAGCGATCCCGATGTCGCCGCGTTCGTGCTCGAGACCGAGGAGGCGCGCGAGCTGCTGGCCGATCTCGGGGCGATGCTGCGCAAGCTGCTCCCGCGCTACGAGCGTGAGGGCAAGAGCTACCTGACCGTGGCCCTGGGCTGCACTGGAGGCCGCCATCGCTCGGTGGCGATGGCCGAGGCGCTCGCCCTCGCGCTGCGCGGTATCGGGGACGTCAGGGTCGAGCACCGCGACGTGAGCATGGCGGACTGAGGGCGTGGCTCCTTTGCCACGTTGCACGGCGGGTCATTCGTTCTTAGTATGTCGGGCTGCGCGCGACTCGGGGCGGGTGCGCCGCGACTCACGGCGTGGGGACCGCTTTCCGTGACCGAGGTCCGAAGAACTTTCCGCATCGTCAACCAGCTCGGCCTGCACGCGCGGGCCGCAACCGCCCTGTCCAAAGTCGCGGGGAAGTATGCGGCCGAGATCCAGGTCGAAAAAGACGGCCAACGAGCCCGGGCCACGAGCGTGATCGAGCTCTTGCTGCTCTGCGGCCAGATCGGCTCGGACGTCACGGTCGTTGCCGACGGAGCGGATGCCGAACAGGCGGTGCACGCGATCGGTACGCTGATCGAGGACCGCTTCGGGGAGGGCGTTTGAGCACGACCCGCGAGCGAGTCGCGCTGCGCGGGATCGCCGCGTCGCCCGGAATCGGCGTGGGGCGCGCGATCGTCATCGACTCCCAGCACCATCACGTGCGCCATCACCGAATCGAAGCAGACGAGGCGGCGTACGAGGTCGAGCGTCTGAGGCAAGCCATCGATCGTTCGCGCGGCGAGCTGGAGGACATCAGGCATCGTCTCGGTGCCGAGGCACCGGCCGACTACCGCCTGATCCTCGACGCCCAAATGATGATGCACAGCGATGAGCTCTTGGTGGACATCGCGACCGAGGCCATCTCCACCGACCAGGTCAATGCCGAGTGGGCCGTCGAGCGTGCGATTGGGACGATCGCGCGCCACCTCGCGCAAGCACCGGTCGACTACTTCCGTGACCGCGCCGTAGACGTCGAGCACGTGGGCCGCCGCATCATCGCGCAGCTCGCAGGCCGCGTTTCTTCGCTGCCGACCGGGCTGCAAGACGCGGTGATCGTGATCGAGGATCTGAGCCCTGCCGAGGCCGCGCAACTGATCGAGACCCCGGTGGCCGCACTGGTGACGGGACTGGGCAGCGCCACGAGCCACACCGCGATCCTGGCGCGGGCGCTCGAGATCCCGGCCGTGGTGGGCGTGGCCGGCATCACCTCGCGCGTTGGTGAAGGCGACGAGATCGTGGTGGACGCATTCGGCGGCGAAGTCGTGCTCGACCCCGACCCGGAGGAGTGCGCCCGCGCCCGCGTCCGTGCCGCGCGCTTCCGGCTATTCACGAGCAAGCTGCGCGAGAGCGGCGACGCACGCACCGAAACGCGCGACGGCGTGGCGATCGAGGTCAGTGCCAACGTCGACCTGCCCGCGGAGGCGGCGCTCGCTGCCCGCGCGCTCGCACATGGGATCGGGTTGTACCGGACCGAGTTTCTGTTCTTGAACCGCAGCCAATCGCCGACCGAGCAAGAGCAGTTCGAGGTTTACAGCGAGATCGTGCGCAAGACGCTGCCGAACGCGGTCACGCTGCGCACGATCGACATGGGCGGCGAAGCGCTCAAGAGCGGGATCCCCGTGCCGATGGTTCCCAATCCGGCGCTCGGCCTGCGCGCGATTCGCTTGGCGCTGGCCCGACCCGAGCTGCTCGGCGCGCAGCTTCGCGCGGTGCTGCGCGCGTCCGCGCTCGGTCCAGTGCGGTTGATGTTTCCGCTCGTGGCCGGGCTCAAGGAGCTGCGCCAGGCGCGCGCGGCGCTCGAGCAGGCGCGTGTCGATCTGCTCACCCGCGGTGAGGCGGTCGGACAGCCGCAGGTCGGGGTGATGATCGAGCTGCCCTCGGCCGTGATGATGGCGGACCGCTTCGCGCAAGAATGCGATTTCTTGTCGGTCGGCACCAACGACTTGGTCCAGTACGCGCTGGCGGTCGATCGCAGCAATCCGGCCGTGGCTTACCTCGCGCAGTCTCTCGATCCCGCCGTGCTGCGAATGCTCGCCGCCGTCGTGCGGGCTGCGACCGCGAGCGGCAAGCCGCTCTCGATGTGTGGCGACATGGCGGCTGACGCGTTCGTGCTGCCGGTGGTGCTCGGGCTCGGATACCGCACGCTGTCCGTCCCCGTGAGCGCGCTGCCGCTCGTGCGCGAGGTCGTGCGTCGCATCGATGCCGCGCGGGCCAAAGAAACGGCGACCCAAGCTCTCGACTGCGCCACCGCCGACGAGGTCGCGTGGCTCGTCGCCAGCCATTTCGGCGCAGACCTCGGCGCGCTGTGGACCGAGGCCGGCATCGATCGCTAATGCACGCTCGCGACGAAGGTCTCGAGGTCGCCTTGGGTCAACAGGCCGACGTGGCGGGCCGTGATCTGGCGGTGATCGTCGAGCAGGAAGTACGTGGGCACGGTGCTCACCCGGCCGAGCTCGCTCTGACCGTGCAGCAAGAGGCCGGCGGGATCGTGAGCCAAGGGAAAGCTCACGGCGAGCGCTTCGCGATAGAGCGGTAGCAGTTGCTCGGCGTTCGGCTGCACGGCGATGCCGAGCGCGTGCAGCTTCGGATGCGCCCGCAGCACGCGCTCGAGCGGCGCGAGCCCGAGCTGGCATGCGTCGTCGTAGGTCGTGAACACGAAAAGCAGCAGCGGGCCGCCCCCGAGCTCGGAGAGAAAGAAGCGGCGGCCTTCCGCGCTCGTCAGCTCGAGATCGACGGGCGCGCTTCCGGCAGCAGGGTGGGTCGGGCTCGACCGCGCCGCGCACGCGGCGATGGCGATGCAGCACGCACATGCGGGTCCGAGCCACAGCGCGCTTCGCAGCGCATGCTCGCTCATTCGAACGTCGCGTTCAGAACTGTGCGCTGGCCCTTGGTGATCTGCACGGTGTCGAAGCGCTGCTCCTGGCTGCGGTAGCGCGCGACGATCGCGTAGGTGCCGGTGCTCAGGTGTGCAGCGACGCCGCTGCCGAGCGTCCCGATTTGTTTGTCGTTCTTGCGGATCACGGCCATGCCGGCCGAGTCGCGTCCCTGGCTCGTGATGTGCACCTCGAGCTCGCCGGTCGCAAAGTCGGCGACGAGCTTGGCCGGTTTGTCACCGCCCGCCACGTGCAGCGGCTGGCGCTGCTGCGGCGCATCGAGCGCGCCGTCGAGCCCGAGCACGGCTTCGTGGTCGCCCTCAGGAACTGCGATCGGCTTGCCGCAGCCGCCGCTCGCCAGCTCGCGCCCATCGTGAAGCACCTGGATCGTGCCCGACGCGGATTTGCCGTTTTCGAGGATCTCGCAGGTCACCCTGCCGTCGCTCGCCGCTGCCAGCGCAGTGGTCTCGGCCAGCAAGGCCAGGGGCAGTGCGATCAAAGCTCGCGCAGCTCGCGACATGGATCGTCCCTCGCGCTATTGGACCTCGACTGCAGGGCCCGTATTCGCCGCCATAGTCGCGCGGGCAGGGGCTCGATACCAGCCCCGGAGGTCCGAGGGTCCGGTCGCCACCTTGACACCCGTTACGCCCACGGCTAATAAACCGCTCCCGCGCCGCGAGCCGTGCGCTGCGGGTCGGTTCCGAACATGGCGACAATCGTTGCAAAACCAGCAGAAGTCGACCGCAAGTGGTGGGTGGTGGACGCCACCGATCAGCCGCTCGGGCGACTGGCTTCCCAGGTCGCGTCCGTGCTGCGCGGCAAGCACAAGCCCAGCTACACCCCTCACATGGACGCGGGCGACTTCGTGATCGTGGTCAACGCGGGCCGTGTGAAGCTCACGGGCAACAAGCTCGACGGCAAGCTGTTCCGAACGCACTCCGGGATCCCGGGAGGCTTCAAGGAGCGGCCGTATCGCGCCGTGCTTGCGGAGCAACCCGAGCGCGCGATCCAGGTTGCGGTGACCGGCATGCTGCCCAAAGGTCCGCTCGGCCGCAGGGTCGGCGCCAAGCTCAAGGTTTACGCAGGTTCCACCCACCCGCACGCGGCGCAAAGCCCCGCGGCGCTTGCTCTCAAGTCCTGAGATCCCACGATGGCGACCATTCACGGAAAAGCTTACGGCACGGGCAGACGCAAGAACGCGGTGGCCCGCGTGTTCCTGGCGCCCGGTAGCGGGAACATCACGGTCAACGGCCGACCTGTCGCGGAGTACTTTCCGCGCCAAACCTCGCAGATGATCGTGCGGCAGCCGCTCGAGCTGGTGGAAAAGGCGAGCGACTTCGACGTCATGGCGAACGTGGCCGGCGGCGGCGAGTCCGGCCAGGCGGGCGCCGTGCGTCACGGCATCTCGCGCGCGCTGTTGGTCATCGACACGGGGCTTCGCAGCAAACTGAAGGAACAAGGCTTCCTCACGCGCGACGCCCGCAAGAAAGAGCGCAAGAAGCCCGGCCAGCCCGGCGCCCGCAAGCGCTTCCAGTACAGCAAACGATAATCGGGGAGTCACGCGACTCCCCGCCCGCGGAGCAAAGCTCCGCGGGACCCACCCCACGCGGAGAGGGAGCTTCGCTCCCCTCTGTCGGCGGAGCCGACATTCACCCCAGAGGACGCTGAGGCACGCTGCGAGCATAGCTTGCTAGCAGGGGCCGGGTGCGAAAGCATGGGGCATGCTTCGCGTGCTGCACTTCAGTGACGTGCACGTGGACGTGCCGCTGCGACAGATGCCGGTGCGCGAGATGTTGAGCAAGCGTTTGCTCGGAGCGGCGAACCTGCTGCTGCGGCGCAAACGGCGGTTTGCGAAGGCGCGCGAGAAGCTCCAGGCGTTGGCCCGCTTCGCCGAGAGCCAGCGCGTCGATCTCGTGATTTGCACCGGCGACTACA
Organism: Polyangiales bacterium; assembly: GCA_044450485.1. Classification (GTDB taxonomy): domain Bacteria; phylum Myxococcota_A; class Polyangia; order Polyangiales; family JAFGIB01; genus CAVZVA01. The sequence continues at coordinate 5,656 of JBIOJD010000112.1, forward strand.
CGGCGCTCGGCACAGTGCCGGAGCTCGTGGCCGCGCGCCGCGCGATCGAGCCGCTCACACGCAGGCCGCGCGGTTTCATCACGGTTCCCGGCAACCACGATCTCTATCTGCCGGACACGCTCGCGGATGGTCGCTTCGAGCGCATCTTCGGCGACCTGCTGGGCAGCGATTGGCCGGAGCGCGCCGTGGACGGGCACTGGCCATCGATTCGTCTCTACGACGACTGCCTGGCCGTCGTGTCCGTCAACAGCGCGCGCCCCAACCCTCAGCTCTTGCGCTCGAGCGGCCGCCTCCCCGACGCGCAGCTGTCGGCGCTGTGCGAGCTGCTCGCAGACCGGCGGCTCGATCGGCGGCTCGTGCTGATCGCCACGCACTACGCGCCGCGGCGTCGCGACGGCAGCCCGGATCGTTTCTCGCACGGGCTCGAGAACGCCGACGAGCTGTTGGCCGTCTGCCGGCGAGCGCCCCGCGCCGCGATCCTGCACGGCCACATTCACTGGCGCTATCACGTGCTCCCGACAGGAGGTCCTCATCTGTTCGGCGCGGGCAGCGCCACCGACGCCGGGCGCGAAGGGATCTGGTTGTTCGAGGTCGGGCAAGATCGCGCCCGTGCCGTGCCCGGGCGCTTCGCAGACGGGGAGTACGTGCTCGAGACCAGCGGCGAAATCGTTTTCTGAGGCTCGCCCCACCGCTTTTTTGGGGCCTTGGCGCCATTCTCCTACAATGTGGGACAAGCAGTCTTGCTGGAGGTCCCCATGTCCGCGTCGATCGCCCCCCAGAGCTCTCGTAGGTGCGCGGTACGCCGCGCGGTGCGCGTCGAATGCGCCGTCACCAGCGATCTCTGGGACGAGAGCGTTCCGTTGCTCGCGACGAATCTCTCGCCATTCGGGCTGTGGATCGATGCGGGTCTCGCGCTCGACGTCGGCGAAGAGGTGCTGGTCCGTTTCAGCCCGCCTGGATGGCCATCCTGGGGTTGGCCGGTCACGGCGCTGGCGCGTGTCGAGCGCGTGAGCCTGGCTCGCCGCCGCAACGACCATCCGGTGGCCGGCATGGGGCTCTCCTTCATCGACCTCGACGCCGAAGAGCGCGATCGGATGGCGGCTGCCCTGCGCGGCATGCCTCCCCCGTTTCCGCGGCCGCGTCCGGCGGACGATGCCGTGCTGATCGTGGACGGCATACGCTTCGAGCTGTGCGCCGAGGGCGAGCTGCTCGGCGGAGGTCGCCCTCGCGTTGAGCTGCCGCGGCCCGTGGCTGCGCGCAGCCCGCTACACGCGAAGCACCGCGCCCGCGCCCGTGCGCTACGACCGCAACGCATCCGAACGCCCATTGCGGCCAGGCGCCGTCCACCGGCGCTCCGCCTCGTCAGCTAGAGCAAGCCCTAACTGTCGCGCAAGTAGGCGACGGTGCGCACCAACGCCACGACCTGTTCGCGGAGCTCGGCGCTCAGCTTGATGAACCGCACGCCCATTCCCGGATTGATGTTCTCGCCCGCAGGCTTGTACGGGTTGATCCAGGTGACCTCGCCGTCGAGCACCAAGGGCTCCTCGTCGTCGACGTGAAAACGTAGACGCAGCAGCGAGCCCACGCTGAGCGGTTGCTCGGTGCGGATGAAGATGCCCATCTCGCTGATGTTCTTCAGGTAGGCGAACAAGAAGGTCTCGCCGTTTGCGTAGTCGACCGCGATCGAGGTCTCGAAACGCCGGTGCTCGCGTCGTTCGTGTCCGCCGTCGTCGTCTTCGTGCTCGGCCATGGGCTCTGCGGGTTCTGGCATCGCGCTAGCGAATACGCAAGACCCCCGCGATCACGCGGTCTGCGTCGTCGTGCGGTCCAGACTTGACGGGCATGCGAGTTTCGCCCGCATAGAACCCCATGAAGATCGTGTAGGCGCCGGCCGGATAGCTCGACGGCACTTCGAGCGTCTGCTTGTCGATGATCACGTCGCCGGGCTCCCAGAGCCGTACCGGATACCGGTCGTCCACCGGATCGTGGTCGCCGTGGATGCGCATCGTCTGGTCGTCGATGTGGACGAATATTCGGTTGTTGCCCGCGGGCTTCAGCGTCTTGAAGTACCACGTGAGCTCGAAGTGCTCGCCCGCGCCCACGTGATCGCCGTGCGGCAACTTGAGGTCGTAGCCGAGCAGCGTCAGCTTGCCGTCGAAGTCCGCTTGCACGGGGTGCTGGATCGGGGGCGCGTCACGCCGCACGAACTCCGAGAGAAAGCTCTGGTCCTTGCGGCCGGGGATCGGCTGGTTCGTGGCCAACAGAGCGCGGGCGTTGCGCGCGTCTGCGACGAACAGGTGGCGACTCTGGCGGGTCCGGAAGAGCCGATCGATGGCAGGTAGCTCTTCGCTCGGAAAGACCGCCCAGCGCCGCTGCGGCGACACGAGCCGTTCCATCAGCTGGCCGACGGTCTCCACTTCAGCCGCTGCGCCTCGCGCGTAATAGGCTGCCGCGCGCGCGCCGACCTTGTACTCGATCAGCGTCTCGCCCGGCTTGGCCAGCGTGTTGTACGTCTCGTACACTTCGCGCGGCGAGAAGTGAGCGCTCAACGCGGGCATGAAACCGAATGCGGCGTAGCCCCCCACGCCGAGCCCCGCGATGAGCAGCGGCACGTTGCGGAGCTCTCCGAGCTTCGCATATGCGTGGAGCACCGCTTGCGCGCCGAGCAGAGCCAAAGGGAGCGCGGGTGGAACGAGCGCGAGCGCCTTACCTGCGCGCGCCGCCAGCGTCCCGACGCCCGACGCCACGGACGGCACGAAGCACGCCACGCCGAAAGCTTCGATGCCGAGCAAGCTCAGAGCGAGCGCGGCCAGCCACAGCTTGTCGGGCAGGCCGCGGCGCCACTGCTGCGCGAGCCATCGGTAGGGTCCACGGAGGTCGAGGGCGCGCGGGCTCTCGTCGTAGGCGCCGAGCGCGAGCACGAGCGTGCACGCGAATACACCCAATGCCAGCGACCATGCACCGATCGGGTTGAAGACGTCGGGCACGCTGAAATCCGCGATCGGCATGCCGTGTAGCGGCCCCACTGGGTACAGGCTGAAGTCGCGCATCAGCAGCAGACAGAGAAAGAGCCCGCAGATCGCCACCGGCCACTGCCGCGCGCGAGCTCGCTCCATGTCGCGGAGCAGCAGCGCCACGGCCGCGGCCAGGGCGACGACCGGGACCACCGCGGCGCGGTGTCCGTAGCGTGAGGTGAAGAGCGTGAGCGCGGCGTAGCTCAGCCCGATCCACGCGGCCAGCAGCAGACGCAGCCGCCGCTCGGCGTCGGCGTGCTCTGCTTCGGCGCTCGGCGCAGCCGGCAAGCGCGCGAGCGCGACCGGCAGCAGCGCGCTCCACGGCGCGAAACCGTGGAACACGCGCTCGAGCAGCGCGTCGAAGCCCGGAGGCTGACCGCCTTCGGGTGCACCGCCGAGCCATGGATCGTAGCCACCGTGGTCTGCGGCCACGGCCCGTGCCACGAGCAGGGCCAGGCAGAGTGTGAGCGCGCCGAGGGCGTAGGCGGAGACCGCGCTCGGACGCGGATCCGCCGACTCGCTCGTGCGAGGTGCAAGCAGCGTCGCGAGCACGACGGCGCCGAGCGGTGGAAGAACGCACAGCAACGCGCCGCGTGCGGCGATGCCGAGGCCGCACACGAGCAGCGTGCCCAGCAGCCAGGCGCCGCGTGCGAGCGGGCCTCGACGACAAAACACGGACATCGCCGCGCACAGCGCGATCGCGGTCTGGATCGCGAACACCGGCGCTTCGCCCAGCATGGTGCGCGCATTGAAGATGAAGAGCGGGCTCGTGCCGGTGATCAGCACGGTGTAGATGGCGGTTCTTCGGTCGGCCAGGCGATCGACCAGCACGAACGCGAGCAGCGCGGTCGCGATTCCGCCGAGCGCGATCGGCAGGCGGCCGCTCCATTCGCTGACCCCGAGCAGGTGGAAGCTCTTGCTCACCAGCCACAGACCGATGTGCGGGACGGCGACGGCCTGGCCCTCGGACAGCCTGCGAGCCGGATCCGCGATCTCGACCTCCCACGGATCCCAGATGCCGAAGCCCGACAGGCGGAGGAGAAGCAGGCTGGCCACAGCCGCGATGGCACACACCGGACCAAACCGTTCGAGTCTCGAGCTAGTCACAGGGCGGCCGGCACAGTAGACGCCGCGCCACCCCCTTGGCAACGCCGCGCCGGGCCACGCGCCCAGACACGAAGCGCTGCAAGTGAGTGCGTGAGCGAAGCGAACCCCGCGGAGGGGTGGGGCCCCGACG
>JBIOJD010000113.1:0-9901 GCA_044450485.1 Polyangiales bacterium
CCCTCGTAGATCGAGACGTTGTTCTGGATCTTGACGCCGCGGCCGATGCGCACGTTGCGGCCGATGAACACGTTTTGGCCGAGCACGCACCCAGCGCCGAGCCGCGCGCCGCTGCTCACGTGCACGAAGTGCCAGACCCGCGTGCCCTCGCCGAGCACCACGTCGTCGTCGATCACCGCGCTAGGATGAACCACCGCGCCCATCGACGAAGTTTGCCACGCCTAGTAAGCGAGGTTGCCCTTTTCTTCTTTCTTGGGGCCGCCCGCGCCGGCGCCAGCCGGGGACTGGAAGGTGAAGACGCCCGGGATGCGGAACGCGTTGCCGTTGTCCGCGCGGATCATGATGTCGACCTTGCCCTCGGCCACGCCCGGTGGGGTGAGCAGCTCGATCGTCTCGGGATCGCGGATGGTCAGCGTCGTCACCTTCTTGGTGCCGAAGTAAATCGTGTAGCCGATGTCCTGGCGGAAATTCTTGCCCATGATCTGCACGATCTGGTCGCCCGCCGTGCTGCCGACGCGTGGGTTCACGTCCAGGATGGACATGTCGCCGGCTTTGTCGCAGGCCAGCAGGAACACCGCGAGCAGAAGGCCGACCGCGCAGGCCAAACCTCGGTGGGTGCGGATCGAACGTGGCTCACTCATGATCGGTACCTCCGCTGCGTCCCAACTTGGAGACCGTCGAAAACCCGAATACGATCCCAAGCGTGAACCCGGGCACCATACGGCAGGGCAACCTGCGGGGTCAAGCGCCTACAGGAGCGGAGATTGTCCCATAACTTCGCGGCATTCTGTGCTCACACCCGTGATGCGATAGGCTTGCGTCGGCGCGGCCCGCCCATGCCGCGTGCGGATTGAGCGCCACAGTGGCCAAGAAGAACCTCCTGCTCGTCGACGCCGACCCGCGCAGCCTGCGGGTGCTCGAAATCAGCTTGCGCAAGGCCGGCTACATCGTCGCGGCAAGCGCCGACGCCAAGGGCGCGCTCGAGATGCTGGAGCTGTGCAAGGCCGACCTGATCCTCTCCGACACGCGGCTGCCCGGCATGGATGGCTTCGCCCTGGTCGAGGAGCTGCGCAAGAACGCCGAGTGGGCCGACATACCGGTGATCTTCTTGTCGAGCGACTTGTCGGTCGAGAGCAAGGTCCGCGGACTCGAGCACGGGGTCGAGGACTACCTGACCAAGCCGATCTACATCAAAGAGATCATCGCGCGCGTGAATCTCGTGCTGCAGCGCAAGCAGCGCGCGGGGCTCGAGGCGCGCGGCAGCGGGGGCAGGGCGCGCTTCACCGGCTCGCTCTCGGACATGGGCTTGGTCGACCTGTTACAGACGGTCGACAACAGCAAGAAGTCGGGCGTGCTCTATCTGACGTCGGGCGAGCAGCGCGGCGCCATATATTTTCGCGAGGGCAACGTGGTCGACGCCGAGCTCGGCGCGCTGCACGGGGAGCGTGCGGTGTATCGCGCGTTGGTGTTCACCGAGGGCAGCTTCGAGATCGATTTTCGCGACGTGCGGCGTGAAGACGTGATCCACGTCTCGACGCAGGGCCTGTTGATGGAGGGCATCCGCCGGGTCGACGAGTGGGGAAGGGTGCTCGAGCAGTTGCCGGACCTCGGGGCCGTGCTCGAGGTCAACGAGGACGAGCTGATCAAGCGCTTGGCCGAGCTTCCCGATCAGATCAACACCGTGCTCAAGCACTTCGACGGCAAGCGCTCGATTCTGCAGATCGTCGATCGCTGCGATCAAGACGACCTCGAGACGCTGACCATGATCTCGAAGCTCTTCGTCGAAGGCTTGTGCTACGACACCGGGCGTCCGCCGGGCGCAGACGAAGCGCGAAGAAGCGAGCGACCGGCCGGCCGGACCATCGAGAGAGAGATCGACATGCCGGCGACCGTGGCGCCGCCTGCTGCGCGAGCATCGACGGACGCGCACTCGGCGCCGACCGTCGCGCCACCGAGCGCGCGCGTTTCTGGCGAGGTGCACGTTGCCGAGACCGTGGCACCGCCCGCGGCGCCGGTGGGTGCGGCGCGAGCCCCGAGGGTCGAGGACAAGCCGAGCGATGAGGGCGAGCGTGCGCCGACGCGAACGGCGCCCGGGATGCCGCGGCCTCAGCTCACACCTGCGTCCAAGCCCGCCAAGCCGCCCGCGTCGGAGACGTCCCCTACGGTGGACCAGCTGCGTCCCGATGCCGTGCGCTCCACCCTCGACTACGGGCCCGCGGGCGCGATGGCGCGGGAGGCACGACCGGAGCCTCCCAAGCGTCCAGCCCACACGCCGCGTTGGGGCTCGGCCATGGACCAAACCCTGCGCGGCTTGCCGCTGGTGTCCTTGCCGACGGTGCCCTCTGGCGAGGCGGCGGGCGCTGCCGACGTCGGCCAGCGCTCGCACGTGCCCACCGAACGTCCGCCGACTCGCGCCATCGGCACGCAGGACGCAGCGGGTGAGCAGGAGGGCGAAGCCCAAGCGCTGCAGCGGATGCGTCGCAAGCGGAGACGTCGCAAACGTCTATCGCTCGTGACCTCGCCCGGCATGCTGACTGCGGGCGACAGCGTCGCGCCCTTGCCACCTCTCTCACCCACGCAACCGGAGATGACGCTGCTCGGCTCCGAAGCGCTCGTGACCGATCGCCCGCCCCCTCCGCCGCCCGTGCCGGCGCGCTCGAGCCGCGAGCCGACGCTCGAGCTGCACGGGGCCCCAAAGCGGCCGAGCGACGAGCTGCCCGTGCGCGTGAGCGTGATGCGCGTGGTCTCGCTGTCGCCCGGCACCACGCCAGAGGGGACCAAGGGGCGTCTGTCGACCACCACGCTGCGCGAGATCCACGCGCCCGCGCCCCCTCGGGTCCAGGGCGATGCAGTGGAAGCCAAGACGACGTCCAGCACCGCGCCCGCGCCGCGCAGCGTACCCGTTCCGGCGTCGAAGCCTGCACCCGCGCCTTCGCCTGCGGCTCCGGCCCGAGTCTCTTCGCCGGCCCGCGCTTCGGCAGCCGCGGTGGAATTGCTCGCCGCGGAGGCCGAGCATGGGTCTCCGCACGCGCTGCACGAGCCGCAGGTCCGCACCGATCCGCCCGCGGCTGCAAGCGAGCAACCGCACCTGCCGCTTGCCAACGGAGCGCGGTTGTTGCGGGGCGCGTTTGGGGTCGCAGGCGCCTTGATCGCGATTGCCCTGCTGGTGCGCGGCTTTTCGCCTTCACCGCCAGCGACGCCGCGGCCGCCCGTGCAGCCTGCGCCTGCGGCTGTCGCACCCGCCGCGGTGCCGCAAGCGCCCGCGCCCGCGGAGCCTGTACCAGCGCCAGCAGCCGAGCCTGCAGCGCCACCGCCCACGCCCGCGTCCGCGGAACCGCCTCCGCCCGCGCAAGCGGGGGCAGCGCCGGCCGCGGAAGCCGAGGCTGCGCCGAGCCCCGCGCCCGCTGCCGAAGAGCAGCGCGAACGTGCGCGCGGGCTCGTCGATCAAGCGCACGCGCTCGAGCGTGCAGGCAAGCCTCGGCAGGCCACGCAGCTCTACGAGCAGGCCGTGCAGCTCGATCCCAATGCAGCCGACGTGCTGAGCCGTCTGTCGATGAGCTATCTCAATCGCGGCGAGAACCAGCTCGCGGCGGACTTCGCCAGTCGCGCGGTGGCCGTGGACCCGCAGAGCTCCGAGGGCTGGATCGTGCTCGGCGCCGCCCGCCACGCGCTCGGTGACACGCGCGCCGCCCGCGACGCGTATCGGAAGTGCGTGGAGCTGGGCAAGGGCGAGTACGTCGAGGAGTGCCGACGGGTGGCCAGGTAGGTCGGGTGGCGAGGTAGGCGCGCAGCCCCCTTTTGCACCACGACTCCACGGCGTGCATACTCAGCTCATTCGATGAATCTGGATTCACCCAAGCGCAAAGGGCGCAAGCGGGCCCCGCTGCGCACGCGCCTGCGTGCAGCGACGGCCGGCGCCATCCTCGACGCGGCCGAGGCCGTGTTCGCGCGCGACGGGGTGCAGCTCTCGCGCATGGGCGACATCGCACGCGAGGCGGGCGTGGCGGTCGGCACCATCTACAACCACTTCACCGATCGCGACGCGCTGGTCCACGCGCTGCTCGACGCGCGCCGCAAGGCGTTGTACGCGCGCATCGATGCGGCGCTCGCGGACCCTGGCCAAGCGTTCGAGGCGCGCTTTGCGGCGTTGCTCGGCGCGCTCTTCGCGCACTTCGACGCGCACTCCGGCCTGTTCATCGTCCACATGGAAGCCGAGGTCATGCAGCGCGGTCGTGGCCGCGGAGGCATACACACCTTGCTACAGCGAATCGCTGCGCTGGTGCAGGAAGGTGTGGCCGCAGGCGCTCTGCGCGAGCAGGACGCCGAGCTCTATCCGACGTTGCTGCTCGGCATGCTGCGCGCGCTCTTCGTGCAGCGCATCTACGGGGTGGGCGATCCCTCACCGGCCGACGGCGCGGAGCGCATGGCGCGGATCTTCCTGTCGGGCGCCGGACGTCGCCGTCCAGGGGAGCGGCGTCGATGAGCGAAGCCGCGCCCGCGCTCGCGCCGCGACCCAAGGTCAACAAGTGGCTCGTGACCTTGTCTGTCACCTTCGGCACGCTGATGGGTGCGATCGACGCGTCGATCGTGAACGTGGCCCTACCGCACATCCGCGGTGCCGTGGGCGCGACCGTGCAGGAGATCACCTGGATCTCCACGGCCTTCGCGCTGTCGACGGTGCTGGTCATGCCGCTCACCGCGTTTCTGGGCCGCCTCTTCGGACAGAAGCGCGTGTACATGCTCTGCTTGTGCCTGTTCCTGTTGGGCTCTGCGCTGTGCGGCACGGCCCACTCGCTGTTCTCGCTGATCGCCTTTCGCGCGCTCCAGGGCTTCGGCGCGGGCGCGTTGCAGCCCACCGAGCAAGCGATTCTGCGTCAGACCTTCGAGCCCAAAGAACAAGGCATGGCCATGGCCCTGTTCAGCCTGGCCGTGATGGTCGGCCCCGCGATCGGCCCGACGCTCGGCGGCTACATCACCGATACTTGGAGCTGGCAGTGGATTTTCTACATCAACCTGCCGGTCGGTGCGCTCGGCTTGCTGATGGTCGCCACCTTCGTCCACGAAGACCCCGAGATTCTGGCCCAGAACCGCGGCCTCGCCGCGGCGCAGCGCAAGAACGTGGACTGGCAGGGGATCGCGCTCTTGTCCGTGGGTCTGGCGTCGTTGCAATACTTCCTGGAAGAGGGCGCGCGCGACGACTGGTTCGATTCGCGCGCCATCACCGCCGCATTCGGTCTGAGCGTCGTGGCGCTGATCGCGTTCATCATGCGGGAGCTGAGCTGCCCCGCGCCGGCCGTCAACGTGCGCCTGTTCAAGGACCGTGTGTTCCTGTCCGGGACACTGATCGGTTCGGTGATGTTCGGCATGTTGATGGCCAACATCTTCCTGCTGCCGGTGTTCATGCAAGAGCTGCTCGGCTTCGACGCCACGCAAGCCGGGATCGCCCTGATGCCGCGCGCGCTCGTGATGATGGTCGTGACGCCGATCATCGGCCGCATCTACAACCACGTCTCGCCGCGGCTGCTCATCGGCGTCGGCGTGCTGTTCTTCTGTTACGGCGCCTTTGCCATGAGCCAGATGACCTTGCAGAGCGGCAGGGCCGACGTGACCACAACCATCGCGATTCAGGGCATCGGCTTTGCGTGTCTGTTCGTGCCGCTCACGACCACCGCGCTCTCGGCCATCCCGCGCCACTTGTTGGCGGACGCGACCGGCCTCAACTCGCTGTTTCGCCAGGTGGGCGGCTCGATCGGCTTGGCGATCTTTGCGACGTTGCTCGGCGTCTACACCGTCGATGCACGGGCGAGCATCGGCGCGCACGTGGTCATCACTCGGCCCGAGGTGCAGGCGCGGCTTGCGGATCTGCAACATGGGCTCATGGCGCGTGGCGTGGATGCTTACACCGCCCACGCGCGCGCGCTGCAGGCGCTGGCGGGTGGCGTCGCGCGCCAAGCGTCGAACCTGGCGTTCGACCGCGCCTTTCTCGCCGCCGGCTTCGCGTTTCTGCTCGTCTTGCCTTTGCTGACCTTTCTCAAGGTCGTGCGCTCGCCAGTCCCCGTAGAGAGCGGCAGCTCACAGCACGTCGAGCTGTGAATGTCGCAAGGAACGTCGCCATGAGTCGCGCCCCAGCCCAAATCGTTGCAGAACCTCCCAAGATCGCCCCGGCCGTCGTCGCCCCGAGCCCGCCGCCCGCACCCACAGGGCGCAGACGCTTCGCGATGCTCGGAGCGCTCGTGGTCGTCGCGCTCTTGGGAGCGGCCGGATACTCGCTGCTGACGGCCCGCCGCGAGGGCACGGACGACGCACAGGTCGAGTCGGAGGCCATGCCGATTGGAGTTCGTGTCGGCGGCACCGTGCGCGCGTTGCACGTCTCGGAGAACCAACGCGTGAAGCGCGGAGACCTCCTGCTCGAGATCGATGACGCCGACTTGCAAGCGAAGGTGGCGCAAGCCAACGCCGAGCTCGCGGTCGCGCAGGCACAAGCCGAGACGGCCAAGGCCCAAGAGCAAGTGGTGAGCGCGACCGCGACCGGCGGGCTGCACAGCGCCAAGGCCCAGTTCTCGAGCTCGCAGGTCGGCGTGCAGAGCGCGGACGTGCAGATCGAGATCGCACAAGCGACGCTTTCCCGCGCGCAGACCGATGCGCGCCGCGCCCAGCTCGATTTACAGCGCGCACAGGAATTGGAGAAGAGCAGCGCCATCTCACAGGATCGCTTCGACTCGGCGCAGCTTGCGTACGACTCCGCCGAGGCCGCGTTGGTGCAAGCGCGCGCCGGGCTCGCGGCCGCCACGGACTCCCGCGCCGCCGCGGTCAGCCGTGTTGCCGATGCGCAGGGCAAGCTCGCTGCGAGCACGCCGACCGACGCCTTGATCGGAGCGGCGCACGCGCAGACGCAGCTCGCGCAGGCGCGGGTCAAAGCCGCCCAAGCGATGCTGGAGCTCGCACAGCTGCAACTGTCCTACGCCACGCTCACTGCACCGCAGGATGGCGTGGTCTCAAAGCTCGGGGTGCGCGAAGGGCAGCTCCTCGGCGAGAGCCAGACCGTGGCCGTCCTGATTCCGAGCGCGACTTATCTGGTCGCGAATTTCAAAGAGACGCAGATCGGCCGCATGCGCGTGGGCGATGCCGCGGACGTCGAGCTCGACGCCTACCCGGGCAAGCGCTTCTCGGCCGCGGTGGAGAGCCTCTCGGGAGGCACCGGCGCGCGTTTCTCGCTGCTGCCGCCGGACAACGCGTCGGGCAACTTCGTGAAGGTGGTGCAGCGCGTGCCCGTGCGGCTGGCATGGAAGAGCCCGCCGAACCTTGCACTGCAAGCCGGGCTGTCGGCCGAAGTGACCGTGAGCGTGAGCGGGCGGTAGCCGCGGGCTCGAGGCGCCCGCCGATGTCCGCGACGAAGTCGCTCGAAGGTTGGGTTTCTTCGCCGACGGCCAGCGAACGCACGCTCGCTGGCGCAGCCTAGAACGCGGATCCAGGTTGGGTCAGGAACTCGATCTCTTCGGCGGTCGAGGTTCTGCCCAATAGGGTGTTGCGGTGCGGGAAGCGTCCGAAGCGCTCGACGATCTCCATGTGCCTGCGAGCCCACTTGCGGGCGTCCATCTTCGGCGCGTCGCGCGCAAGGGCCTCGAACAACGCGACCGATTGCTTCTGGTCCGCGAGCTGCTCGCTGTGCATCAGCGGCATGTACAGAAACTGGCGCTCGGCGGCCCTGAGCTCGCGATCATGGCCGAGCTCCAGCCCACTCTTGGTCAATGCCACCGCCTTTGCGTCGTGATCGAACATGCGACCGCTGCCGCGGTGGATGTTGCGCGTGAGCTGGTCGAGCAAGATCACGAGCGCGAGCCGGCCGCGGGCGGTAGCGGCCCAAGCGTCGAGCTCGACGCCGGCTGCGCGCAGCACGTTTGCCCCGAGCTCGCGCGTGATGAAGGCGTCGGTTTCGGCTGACTTGTCGAACCAGCGCTGCTGGATCAGACGCGCCGGCTCGTCGCGCATCGCTTCGGGGCCGAGCCAGTAGTCGAGAATCGAGGCGGCATCCATGCCGCCGAGCCTACACCGAGATTTGCTCGGCCCAGCAGGCATCGTTCGCGCTGGTCACGACTTGCCCGAAATCCCAGATTCACCGCATGGGCTACGGGATGATCGTGCAGTAGCTGGGAAAGCTCGAAGGCAATCCCGCGGCGTACGGCTCGGGGGTGACCCCGAAGGGGTGAGCTTCGAAGAATGCCCAGACCGCGGGGGCGAGGGTATCGCCGTCCTGGCAATGCCCGCCGGCGGTCTTGCAGTCCACCACGAAGCCGCCAGCAGCTTTGAATGCTCGATCTGCAGTCGCGCTCGTCTCCGCGAAGTCGATTATCGGCACGTCGGCGCCAGGCGGCCCGTGCACGGTCATCAGCGCCGGCGTGTGTGTGCTGTCGAATGGGACCATGACGGTCCATCCTCCGGAGCTCGTCGACGCTGCGGCGATGTAGCTGGAGCGCTCGGCTGCCATTGCGGCGGCAAATAGGCCGCCTGCGCTGCAGCCCAGCGTATAGATGCGGCGCGGAGAGACGTTGTGGTTCTTCACGGCGCACGCCACCAGCTGATCGGTCAGCGCGAAGTCGCCCGCACCGAAGATGGCCGTGCCCGACAGGAGATCTCCTCCGGTGGTATCCTGAAACGACACGAGCACGCCGCCCTCGGAGACGACACCTTGCTGAACCGCTGCTGCGAGGAGCGCGTATTCCCCGGAAGTCGAGCCTGTGCCGTGCCAGTAGAAGGCCATGGGAGCGGTGGGGCCCGCCGGTGCCGTGCCCGCCACGATTTCGATGCCGCCCAATCCCATGAACGTGATCGTGCCGTTCGCGAAGGCAGGACAAGTTGCCGTGAGCGCGGGAATCACTGGATCGCTCGACGTCACACCGCCCGTGCCACCTCCGTCCGCGTCGCCTGTGCCGCTCGCGCCACCCGCGCCGCTTGCGTCTGCGGCACCACTTGCGCCACCCCCACCGCCCGTACCGCCTGCGCCCGCGTCCCTCGCTGCCTCGCCTTGAACGCCGCCCGCGTTTCTATCTCCGCCGCTCGAGCCCGGGGCCCCGCTGCTGCCCCTATGATCGGAGCTTCCGCCCGAGCCGCCCGCACCTGAAGCTGGATGCGTCGAGCTGCACGCTGCGCCGAGAAGCAAGCAAAGGCCCACGGTGCCTCTGCGCAGCGGAAGACGGCGGTCGCGTCGCTTCATCACACGCCTCGTGGATCAGACTCGGGACGCGACAGCATAGCGCAACTGCGAGCACCAGGTGGGCTCGTGTCCCGGCCTCGTTGCGCCGACACGGAGTCTACGAGCGCCGTCCCCTACCCCCGCTCACAGCTGCAGCCGACTGCCAACCACCGGCAACGTCCACGTCGCCAAGTCCGACCCGTGCCAGTAGCGAAACGTGAAGCCACGATCCTCGAGCGGGCGATCGAACGTGAAGCGCGCCGCGTCGGCGCACCGCGGGCGCCGATCTCGCGTACCTCCACTGTCAGGTGCGCGAGCACGATTCGTTCGCCGACGCGACATGCTGCACACCTGTGCCTTGGTGTCGTAACCCGCGATTGTGAGCGCGTGCGGACTGGCCTCGTACACGGTGGTGTCGCACGCGTACAAGCCGGGCCATCGACCGGAGTGACGTGAGCGCGCGGTTGGCGTGGGCTCGAGGTCGCTTAGTCTCGCCTTGACCTGGCCGGCGATCGAACCTAGCAGTTCACTATGGCGTCAGAGCAGCCAGGGCCGATTCTGCTGTTCGATGGGGTGTGCAACTTCTGCAACGGCGCGATCAACTTCGTGATCGCGCACGACCCCGCGGCGCGGTTTCGCTTTGCTTCATTGCAATCGGCAGCCGGTCGCGCGGTGCTGCGTCAGCACGGCCTCGGCGAGCTGCCGGTCAGC
>JBIOJD010000114.1:0-9824 GCA_044450485.1 Polyangiales bacterium
GGCGGGCGCGTCTCCCATCACGCGACCACGGGGGCCCCGCCCCCGAGCGCACCGCCGGCTAACGCTTCATTGGCGGGTAGTCACGCGGTCCAATAACGGGGAGGGCACGCGCCCTCCCCGCCCCGCCGGCGAAGCCGTCGGGGGCCCACCCCACCGCGGGGTTCGCTTCGCTCACACCCGGGCCGCAACCGCCCGGCGTCTCACTCGACGCCTGGGCGCACGCCTGCTACACAGGCTGCGATGGCGGTGACCGAGACCCCGCAGGCCTTGATCGTAGAGCTCTGTCGCGAGCTCTACCGGCTCGGGTGGGCCACTGGGACCGGAGGGGGCATCAGCATCCGCAAGGACGGGCGTGTGTACATGGCGCCGAGCGGCGTGCAGAAAGAGCGCCTGCAGGAATCGGACATCTACGTGATGGACGAGGCCGGTGGCGTGCTCGAGGCGCCCTCGAGCCCGGGGTCGAAGCCGAGCGAGTGCGCGCCGCTGTTCTACAATGCCTTCAAGCTACGCGACGCGGGCGCGGTGATTCACAGCCACGGCATGTTCGCCATGCTGGCGACGCTGCAGGCCAAGGACACCTTCGAGTGCACCGAGCTCGAGATGATCAAAGGCCTCTCGGGCCACGGCTATTACGACCGCGTGGTCGTTCCGGTGATCGAGAACACGGCCCACGAGCGCGATCTCGCCGAGCGCATGGCTCTAGCCATGCGCGCCTATCCACAGACGAGCGCAGTCCTGGTGCGGCGCCATGGCGTTTACGTGTGGGGTCGGGACGTCGCCCACGCCAAGACGCAGGCGGAGTGTTACCATTACCTCTTCGAAGCTGCAGTCCGGATGCAGCAGCTCGGTGTCGACGCGTCGGCTCCGAGCGCGGGCTCGACCCAAGCGCGGCGAGTCGCCGGGTTCGGAGGCGTGACATGAAGGCTCATTGGCTGGAGCAGCAGCAACCCATCAGCGCGGACGAGCTCAATCGCGCCGGGGTCTACTATGCGAAGCTCGGGACCGACGCGCAGAGCTACCAGGGTCCGCTCGACGCGCTGAAGGCCGCGCGCGGCTACGTCGCGCAAGACATCGTGACGCTGGCGCCCAGCACCCCGAACCTCGACGCGATCTGTGCCAAGTTCATCGACGAGCACTTTCACGACGACGACGAAGTGCGTTTCGTGCTCGAGGGCGAGGGCATTTTCGACATCAGGTCACAGGACGACCGCTTCATGCGCGTTCAGGTCGAGCAAGGCGATCTGATCGTCGTGCCAAAGGAGCGGCACCACCGCTTCATGCTGACTGAGCAGAAGCAGATCCGTTGCGTGCGACTCTTCCGGGACCAGAGTGGCTGGGTTCCGCACTATCGGAGCTGAATACTCGTCGCGTCCGGGCCGCCGCGCCGTCCCGCCTCCCGATGTTGCAGACGACACGCAATTTTCAGCGCTTGATCCGCGCTCTGGTGTTCTTCGACGAGAGCTCGAACCGCACGCTCGCGTACCAGATCGAGCGCCGCGCCGAGCACACGGGCGGCCACCCGTTCTTGCTCTACGGCGAGCGACGCTACAGCTATGCGCAGGCCAATGCCGCGATCAACCGCCACGCTCATGTCTACGCCGAGCTCGGCGTTCGCCGCGGCGATGTGGTCGCGCTCTGCCTGGAGAACCGCCCGGAGCTGCTCTGGCACGTGTTCGGTCTGCACAAGCTCGGCGCCGTCACCAGCCTCCTGAACACGCAGCTTGCCGGAGACGTGTTGGTGCACGCGATTTCAGTCTGCGAGCCGAGCCGGCTCGTGGTCGGCTCGGAGCTGTGGGCCGGCTTCGCGGAGATCCGCATGCGCTTGGGCCCGCTCGGACGCGATGCGGTCTACGTCGATGTCGATCCGGACCAAGCCGGCGAGCGCGGAGCCCACGAGGCGCCGTCGTTCGACGTGCTGGTGGCCGAAGCGCCAGCCACGAACCCCGAGACGACGGCGCAGCACAAGCTCTCCGATCTCGCGGCGTACATCTACACGAGCGGTACCACGGGTTTACCGAAGGCGGCGTTGGTCAAGCACGAGCGCTTTTCGCGTGCCGGTATAGCTTGGTCCGGTGCGATGGGCCTGCGGCCGGGCGACGTCATGTACGACTGCCTACCGCTCTATCACGCCAACGGCTTGATCCTGGCGATCGGCAGTGTGGTCACCGCCGGCGCGACGGTCGCGCTCGCGCGGCGCTTCTCGCGTACGCGATTCTGGGCCGACGTTCGCAAGCACGGCGCGACGAGCTTCATCTACATCGGCGAGCTCTGCCGCTACCTGCTCAACAACGCGCCGAGCGCGTCCGATCGCGATCACCGCGTGCGCGCGATCACGGGCAATGGCTTGCGGCCCGACATCTGGCGCGAATTCCAGAGCCGGTTCGGCATCTCCAAGGTGGCCGAGTTCTACGCCGCAACCGAAGGCAACTGCATCACCATCAACTTCGCGAACGTGGCAGGCTCGGTCGGGCCGATTCTACCCGGCATGGCGCTCGCGCGCTGGAGCGAGGCCAAGGACGACTTCGTGCGCGACGAGCGCGGATTTTTGACCGAAGCGCGCATCGGCGAGCCCGGGGTCCTGCTCGGCAAGATCCGCGCGCGCATGGCCTTCGATGGCTATCGGGACAAGCGCGAGACCGAAGGCAAGATCCTCCGCAACGCGTTCAAGGAGGGCGACGCCTATTTCAACACCGGCGACCTGCTCAAGGTCGACTGGTGGAAGCACCTTCATTTCGTCGATCGGCTCGGTGACACGTTTCGCTGGCGCGGCGAGAACGTGTCCACGACCGAGGTGCAAGAGCAGCTTTCGAAATGGCCGGCGGTGGTCGAGGTCAACGTGTACGGGGTGAAGGTGCCACACGTCGAAGGTCGCGCAGGCATGGCGGCGCTCGTCCTCGCCGAGGGTCGCAGCTTCGACCCGGGTGAATTCAAAGCGCACGTCGATCAGGCGCTACCCGGCTACGCGCGGCCGTTGTTCGTGCGCCTGCGGGGTGCGATGGCGGTGACCGCGACCTTCAAGCTCAAGAAGCACGACCTTCAGCGTGAAGGCTTCGACCCGACCGCGAGCGAAGATGCCCTGTACTTCAGACATCCGGAGCGCAACGAGTACGTGCGGCTCGATCCAGAGCTCTACGCGCGCATCAACCAGGGCAACCTGAGGTTGTAGTGGTAGCCGGTGGCGAGTGAGCGAAGCGAGCCCCGCGGTGGGGTGGGTCCCGGCGAGCTTCGCTCGACGGGCGGGGAGGGCGCGTGCCCTCCCCGTTACCGAAGGTAGCGGACGATCATATCGGTCAGATCGTCCGTCAGGCGCTCGTCGCTCTGCGCCTGCGGATCAGCCTGAATCGCCGCGCGGATCACGCTCGGCACCGCGTGCACGAGCAGGAAGATCGAGCGGTCGACGTCGGTCGATCCGGTCGGTTCCTGGGCGCTGAACAGGTGACGCCGGCACACGTCGGCGAGGTGCTGCTCGAAGCCGTAGACCCGCGTCAGCTCACCAACCTTCGGCACTTCCTGGCAGAGCACGTGGTGGAGCTGCGGGCTCACGCGGTAAGCCGCGATCATCCCGCGCACGAGCATGCGCGCCCGATCCTGCAAGCTCACGGGAAGATCTTCGCGGAGCGAGAGGCTCAGCGACTCGCGCATGCGCTGCACGTGACTCTCGACCAAGGCGGCGACCAGCGCTTCTTTGCTGGGGAAGTACTGGTAGAGCGAGCCGATGCTGACGCCCGCTGCCAGGGCGATGCGATTGGTGCTGGCGCGGTCGTAGCCTTCTTCGATCAACACGCGCGCGGTCGCCTTGACGATCGCGTCGACCGTGGCCTGAGCGCGCGCCTGGCGTGGACGCCTGCGGGGGTTTGTCGTGGGGATCGCTCGCATCGAAGTCACCTACCCAGTTGTAATCGTTCATCTAGGGCGGACGGCTACCCAGCCCGCGCTCTATGTCTCTGTCCTACGTCGGCCGAGGCCCGCAGGATTTTCGGTCGAAATGTGAGGCAAGCCTCACAGGGGCCTTCGGGGAGGGGAAAAAGCGCAGTGCTCAGGAGCGGTTGGAGCCCCTAGGGCGTGAGGCCCGAGCCGGGCCAGGAGGGCAGGGGACCCTCGGTCGAGGGCTCGAGCAGTACCGCCTGGGGATGGCTGCACGTGCCGCCGACCAAGATCCCCGCCGCACGATGGTTGCCGCTCTCTTTCACACCGCCAAACGGGAGCCGGCCGCTCGCCCCGGCGCTGGAGCGGTTCCAGTGCACGACGCCCACGCGCAGGTCCTCGGCCGCGCGCTCGAACGCATCGGCCGAGCGCGTGAACACCGAAGCCGCGAGCCCGAAGCGCGTGCCGTTGGCCGCGGCCACGGCCGCATCGAGATCCTCGGCGACCTCGATCGCGAGGTCCGGACCGAAGAGCTCGTGATCGGTGTAGCCCTCGACCGACAGACCCGGCCGCGAAGCACGGTGAATCGCCGGCATCACGTAGAAGCCATCGTGGCCCGGTACCTCGGCCACTCCGCCGGGGATCAGAGCGTCGTAACCCGCATCGCGAGCGTGCGCCTGCGCGGCGAGCAAACCCGCGCGCGACGGTGAAGAGATCATCGGTCCCATGAAGACCTCTGCGTCGAGGGGGTGACCGACGCGCAGCGCCCGCGTGATCTCCACGATGCGCTCGGTGAGCGGCACGGCGATCCCAGGGGTCGCGATCAATCTCGACGTCGAGGTGCAGCGCTGGCCTGCAGTCGCGAACGCCGCGAACGCGATCGCGCGTGCGGTCCGTTCGAGGTCGCAGTCATCGAGCGCGATGGCCGCGTTCTTGCCGCCGAGCTCGAGCGCGATCAGCCGCTCGGGTCGCGCTGCGTTGTCGGCCACGATGCGCCGACCCACGGCGACCGAGCCCGTGAACAGGATGCCCTCTATGTCCGCGTGAACGGTCAAGCGCCGTCCCACCTCCGCTGGGCCCTGCACCAGGTTGAAGACGCCGCGCGGAAAGCCCGCTTCGTCGAAACAGCGCGCCATCAGACTCGCCGCGCTCGGGGTCTTTTCGCTCGGCTTGTGCACTACGCAGTTGCCGAGCGCGAGCGCGGGCACGATCTGCCCGTTGGGTAGGTGTCCCGGGAAGTTGAACGGACCGATCACCGCCAGCACACCGAGCGGCCGATGGCGGATCTCGCCAGGCACATCTCGAAGCTCCTGCGTCGCGGTGAAGCGAGCGCCTTCACCGAGGACCAGATCGACCTTGCCAATCATAGAGTCGACCTCGGTGCGCGCCTCCCACAGCGGCTTGCCGACCTCGAGCGCGATCGCGAGCGCCAGATCTTCGCGATGCGCCCGCACGCGCGCCTGATAGCGTCGCAAGCGCTCCGCGCGCGCTTCGGGAGCCTGCCGCCGCCAAGCGCGGAACGCGGCCCGCGCCGTCTCGACCGCGCGATCCACGTGCGCGACCGCGTGCTCGTGCGTGGACACGTGCTGGTGCACGTCCGCGGGACTTTGGATCACGAGCGCACCATCGGCGGGCGCGGGTCGCACGAACGCGCCCCCGATGTAGTCACCGGGTCGATCGAGCAGCGGCAGCTCGAGGCTCATGCATGCAAGCGTAGCGCGTTCCAGGGTCCCGGGCGCCGCGCTCCGTCTCAAGACACCGCAGCCAGGATCGCGTCGCCATCGAGCGCGAGCTGCTCTGCTGCGCCGTACAGCCAAGCCTGAACGGGCTCTGTGTCGCAGGGGCGCAGCGCGAGACGTGGCCTGCGGCTGAGGATCCCTTCGAGCCGCGCGTAGACGAATGCTGGGTCGCGATAGCCCTCGGGGACCGGGGCCCTTTGCAAACGCGCGAGCATCGCGTGCAGCGATGCCGCCTGCGCACCGTTCTTCCAGACCACAGCGCTTCCCAGCTTCTGTTGGAGCGCACCGTCGAGCGCCCGGCCGTACGCGGCCCGCGCCTGCTGGTCGTGGCTCAGGAAGCCGTCGAGCAGCAGCTCGCTGCCGACGTGACCCACGGCCCGCGCCGAGGCGCGCGAAACGCCTCGGGGCTCGAGCGTTTCGAGGGCGGAGGTGCACAGCGCCAGAAACCCCCGGCTGCCGTGGAAGCGGCGGTCGGTCTCGTGGTGCAGGGCCACACCGCGGCCGAGCTCTTCGTCGAG
This sequence comes from Polyangiales bacterium, assembly GCA_044450485.1. Classification (GTDB taxonomy): domain Bacteria; phylum Myxococcota_A; class Polyangia; order Polyangiales; family JAFGIB01; genus CAVZVA01. The sequence goes on from JBIOJD010000114.1 coordinate 6,122, forward strand.
CACCGTCTGCACGCGCAGTCCCGCCATGGAGCACAGGTCGGGAAGCATCGCGCCGAGCACGAAACGTGGGTCGTCGCTCTGCAGGTAGGCCACGGTCGCGTGCCCGAAGAAATTCACGGTCGCCAGTCAGCCTAGCGTGGAAGCCAGGCCTCCGCCCGCCCCCCGAGAAGTTGAGCTGGGCATCGGGCTGAGGCATGCTGAGAAGAGGAGATTTTGGTGCAGCGACGACGCTGGTTGCCTCGACTGCTCCGCTTCTGCGCGACGGTTTGCGCTCTGGCGGCGCTGTGGCCTGGGCTCGGTCGTGCGGACCGCACGCACGCGGTCGCGACGCCGGAAGCGGCCCTGCGACCCGTTGCGCACGGCCTGTCCGCCAAGCATCGGATGGTCGACCCGCTCTCCGAAGAGGGTCAGCGGGCGCACGGCCTGTACTTCAACGCGCCGATGCAGCACAGGCTCGGGGCAAAAGGCATCGCCAGGGTGGTGCGCAACGCGGGCATGAACGCCGCCGTGCTCGATCTCAAGGACAGCGACGGCCGCGTCACCTGGGACACGCAGATCCACTCGCTGCAGGCGCAACGTCACCTGTACTTCAAGGACGTGCCCGCGTACATCGCGGAGCTCAAGTCCCTGGGCGTCTACACGATCGGCCGCGTGGTGTGTTTCAACGATCCGTACCTGCCCCTCAACGAGCCCGATCGCGCGGTGCTCGACGACCGCCCCGGCAAGCAAGGGCAGGTCTGGGCCACCTGGGGCCATCGCAACCCGTGGCTCGACCCGTATAACACCCGCAACCACGACTTGATCGTCGAGATGGCCAAAGAGGTCCAGGCGCTCGGTCTCGATGAGATCCAGTTCGACTACATTCGCTTCCCGGTCGATCGCGCGACCCGCTTTGCCCGCTTCCCGGCCAAGACCTCCATGCCGAAGCGGCAGGTTCTGGTGTCCATGCTCACGCGCGTGGACGAAGCCATCGACATCCCGATCGGCACCGACGTGTTCGGGGTCTCTGCCTTTCACGAGGGCGACGCCGAGGGTCTCGGCCAGGTGCCGGAGGCGTGGGCCCCGTACGTCGAGGTGTTCACGCCGATGCTTTACGTCGACGGAATGCGATCGTGGAACAGGAACGAGAAGGTGTCGCGCGCGGAGCACTTGATCTTGGCGGGGATCAAGAACCTGCGACGGCGACTCGGCAAGGGCCCGGTGATCCGGCCGTTCCTGCAGGCCTACGCGCGCAACGCCGACTACTACAACGCGGCGTTCATCGCCGAGCAGGTTCGCGGCGCGCGCGAGGGCGGCGCCGATGGTTTCTTGTTCTGGAGCCCGGGCTCGACCTACTCGATGGTGCAAGCCGCGATGGGTGGCGCTTGGCGCAACCTGCTGCCGTTCCCGATCGACGCGCGGCTGAAGTACCGGGCGCGCCACTGGCCCAAGCCCTCGCGGGACGCCGACGGTCCGGTGATCGCCGCCGCACCGGAGACGCAGCAGGAGCAGGACGCCCAGGAGCTGGACTCGCAGGAGCCGCAAGACGCGCAGGATGCGATGGGCGAAGAGCCCGATGCGCTGCCGTCGTCCGCCCAGGCGCAGCCGGTCGATGCAGTGACCAAGCCTTCCGTTCGCTAGCGAGCGTCAAGGCTTCCGGTGTCGGGCGTCGACATCACGCAAGCGATGCACGCCGTCGTCGCCGGCGGTGCCAGGCTCGGTGTCGAACCAGGCCTCGAGGATCTCCTTGGCCATGTCGGTCGAGAGGGTGCGATTCGACAGGCAGATCACGTTGGCGTGATTCCAGATCCGCGCGGCGCGCGCCGCGCCCGGGTCCGCGCACAGCGCAGCGCGAATGCCCGCGACCTTGTTCGCGGCCATGCTGATGCCGGTGCCGGACCAGCAGAAGAACACCCCTTCGTCACACTCGCCGGCCGCGACGCTCGCTGCGGCTTGCTCGGCGACTTCTGCCCAAGGCGCTTCTTTGCCAGTCGCGATCGAGCCGAACGAAACTGCGCTGTGGCCGCGCGCTTCGATCAACTTCCGGACCAGGTCGTGAACCGGGTAGGGCTCGTCGGAACAAATCGCGATGCGCATACGTGCTCCCGGCGGCGGCCGGCTGCGCCGATAGCATAGCATCGCGCCCGGCGCGGGCGTCACGACCCGATGGGCGGCGCAGGCAGCCGTCGGTGGCGCGGCTCGGATACGCGCAGCAGGGTGACCGCACACGCCGTGCCCTGCAGCGCGACCGTGGCCCAGAACATGTGTTGGTACGACAACGCGCCGATCAGGAACGCGCCGAGCATGGGCGCCGCGATCGAAACCAGTTGTTCAGCGCTCTGCGCGAGCGCGATGCGCATGGGCAGGTCCTCGCGCGCACCGAACTCGAGCACGAGGTTGGTGCTGCCGAGCTGGAAGCCACCCTGTCCGGCCCCCAGCGCGACGAAGCCGAGCAGGACCGCCGGCAAGCCCTGGCCGTGAGCGATGAGCACGGTCGCGCAGGTCCAGGTGAGCAGTGACGACCAGAGCACGCTGCGAAAGCCCCGGCGATCGCCGAGCATGCCCCAGGCCACCGAGCTCAGGGTTTGCGAGACGAGGTACGCCGCCGTGACGAAACCCATCAGCTTGCCCGGCAATGCCGTGTGCTTGCCGGCGTAAATGGCGTAGTACGGGACCGCCATCGCGCCGGCGGCGCCGAGCGCGCGGGCCAGCATGTAGGCGCGGTAACCCGCATCCGCGCGCAGCAACGCAGGCAGCTCGCGCAGGCGTGAGCCGAGCTTGCGCCGCGGCAACACCCCGGGAGACTCGGGCTCGCGGATGAAGAGCATCGACAGCAAGCCGCCGGTCGCGAGCGCGAACGCCACCAAGAACACCGTGGCGTAGCCGTTGCCGAGCGCGTTGCGCTCCACGAGAAAGCCGCCGACGAAGGCCACGCTCGAGGCCACCAAACCGGCGAGCGCGTTGCGCGCGCCACCCAGCGCACCGCGCCGGTCGACCGGTATGACCTTCGACACGAGGAACGAGAAGGTGACGCTCTGCATGCCGGTGAAGAAGCCATAGAGTCCGAGGAACACGCAGATCGCGACGAGGTTCGCGTGCCTGCCCAGGAAGTAACCGGAGAGCGCCAATCCGAGCACGGCCAAGCGCATGCCTGCTCCGGTCCCGAAGACCATGGGCAAGACCCGCCGCCGGTGCTCGATCAGCGTGGCGCCGATGACCGGGGTCAAGAACATGCCGAGCGCCTGGCTCGCGCGCGACAGCCCGACGGCCGTATCCGAGCCGGAGAGCGAGTACACGTAGGCGGACAGGAACGTGGGGGCCTGGATCAGCCTGAAACCCGTCTGACCGAGCAGCCCGTGGATGATGTGAGCCGTGAAATTGCGCGGCAAGTTGGCCAGCACTTGGCTCTGGAACTGCGCTTCCGCCTCGGCTTCAGCGCGGGCTGCGTCGCCCTCCGACCCTGATGCTGTGCCCTCCAACCAACCCTCTTCTCGTGGCGCGTTTGCCCGCGTGCGGCGGGCCGGCTACAAACGCCAGCCGAAGCCGCGGCGCCTCCGGCATCGATGCACTTCCACTCTCTCGACTACGTCGTTTTTCTCGCTCTAGTGCTCAGCGGCTACTGGCTGCTCGCGCGCTACAGCGTACCGCGGCTTTCGCTGGTCGTGCTCGCGTCGTGCGTCTTCTACATGGCCTGGCAGCCGGCCTATGTGGTGCTCCTGCTCAC
>JBIOJD010000115.1:0-9817 GCA_044450485.1 Polyangiales bacterium
GATCCGGCTCCATGAACAGCGCCACGCCATCCGCGAAGTCGAGTCGCTCGCCCGAACGAACCTTGTCCGCGATGCGGTCGAGGGTGCTCATGATCGGCTCTCCAGGGTCGCCGCCTGCACGTCGACCCAGCGCACGCGGCGCCCTCCGCGTTCGATCAGCCCCGTGATCTCGAGCCTGCGCGCAGCCGGTCCGTCGAGCAGTGGGAGCACCCGCTTTTGTCCGAGGTCGCCGAACAGCGCATCGGCGCCGAAGGCGAGCGCGGTCTGCGCGAGCTCGAGCCCGAGACGCTCGAAGTTGACCGCGATGCCCGAGCTGCACGGCGTCGCGAGCCGTGCGAGCGCGACCTCGCGCATCAGCGTCTCGCCGGTCGGCCCGTCGGAGCGGCCGGCATCGAGGTCGAGCCGCAGCAGATCCGGCGTGCGCCGCGCGGCTTCGCTACCCAGCAGGCGCACCTCGTCGCCGCGATGGCGCTCGCGCACTGCGTCGGCGAGGCCTGCGAGCAGCAGCGTGTCCGTGTCTCGCAACCTAGCCAGGTCTTCGCGGTCGAGGCCGCGGCCCGAGAAGGCGCGCTCGGCCAGCTCGGAGAGCCCAGCTCGTTCGATGGCGCGACTGAAGAGGCGTCCCATGTCTCACTCCCGTTCGATCTCGAGCGCGGGCTCGAGGCTGACGTCTTGTCCCCAACGGCGGCTCAGCGCGTTGGGCAAACCCAGGTGATCGAGCACACGCGACAGCACGCTGTCGAGCACGTCGTCGAGCGTCGCCGGCCGTCCGTAGAACGACGGCGACGCCGGCACGATCACCGCGCCGGCACGCGTCAACGCGAGCATGTTCTCGAGGTGAATCGCGGAGTAAGGTGATTCGCGCGGCACGAGCACCAAGCGCCTGCGCTCCTTGAGCATCACGTCGGCTGCACGCGTCAGCAGGTCGTCGCTCACGCCGTGCGCGATCCGCGCGATGCTGGACATGGACGCAGGGATGACGGCCATCGCGTCGGCGGCGGAGGAGCCGCTGGCAAAAGGGGCGGCGTAGTCGCGCCCGGAATAGGTCGGCAGGCCCAAATCACGCGGCGAGCCGCCGCACTCGTGAGCCCACACCTGCTCGGCCGTGCGCGAGAGCACGAGGGAAACCTCGACGGGCGCACCGAAGTCGCTCTGCGCGAGCAGCCGGAGCAGGCGCCGCGCATACGGCGCGCCCGAAGCCCCGCTCACGCCGACGACCAGCTTCACTTGATCCCCCAGACGATCGACGCGATGCCGAGCGTCAGATCCATGCCGCGCACGCGCTCGAAGCCGGCTGCTGCCATCGCCTGCTCGAGCTCGGCGCGGGTGAGAAACCCGAGCATCGACCGCGACAGGTACGCATAGGCTTCGGTATCCCCCGACACGATCCGGCCCGCCAGCGGCAACAAGAGTCGCCCATAGATCGCGTGAAACAGACGCGTGACGGCGCGCGTGGGCCGGAAGAATTCGAGCACGACCAGCACGCCGCCGGGCGCCAGCACCCGATGCGCCTCGGTCAGGCCGAGAAGCGGATCGCCGAGGTTGCGCAGACCGAAGCCGCAGGTGATGCCGGCGAAGCTGCCCGACGCAAATGGCAGACGCATCGCATCGCAGACCAGCAGGCGCGCGCCCGCCCCGACCTTGGCGCGACCCGCGAGCAGCATCTCGGCCGCGAAGTCGCAGGCGAGCAGCGCACGCCCAGGCCAGCGCTTCTGCAGCGCGGCCGCCAAGTCGAGCGTCCCAGCGCACGAGTCGAGCAGCGGGCCTTCCGGCACCTCGGCGGCAAGCACGTCGAGCGCCCTCTGCCGCCAGCGCCGATCGATTCCCAGCGAGAGCAGCCGGTTCAGCAGGTCGTAAGTGGGCGAGATACGGCCGAACATGCCGCGCACAGCCCGCGCGTGCCCAGCCGCCGACGCCTCCGAGCGCGCGTCGAGCTCGGGCAGCAGCCCGGACGGGGCGCCTGCACGGACCATCGAGCCTTCGTTGACAGCCATGGTTGAAGCCAGCGCCAGGAGCTTTCACGAATTTTTGAAAGCTCTGCAAGCAGTATTTAGGGTCGCACCCACAACAGGGTCAAGCGGCTCGATCCCGACCGATAGAGATCGGCAATGCCTGGAAAGAGCGGTAAGCCACGCAGCCCAAAAGGTGCCTAGAGCCCGCTCAGACCAGGCCCTTCTCGATCGCGAACAGGGCCGCGGCGCCGCGCGTGCTCACCCCGATTTTCCCGAAGATGCTCTGATTGTGGTGGTGCACGGTGCGCGGCGAAATGCCGAGCTGCGCCGCGATCTCCTTGTCTACCAGCCCGCGCGCCAGGAGCTGCAAGATCTCGGTCTCGCGCGCGGTCAGGTCGTTGGGTGCCGCGACACGCCGAACGTGGCCCGCCGCCTCCAGCACCGCGCTCACAGCGCCGCGATCGAGGCGCCCTGCGGCAGCCTCGTCGGCCAGCATCGTCGCAGCTCGGTCCGGTGGATACGCGGGCCTGTGCGGCCGCGGCTCGACCAGTGCTTGGTACATGTCCGCAGCAGCCAAGATGCGCGCGGCCACGCCCGCGTTGGTGGGAATCGCGCCGCGGGGGTAGCCGCTTCCGTCGAGCCGTTCGTGGTCGGAAGCGGCCAGCTTGGCCAACGGGCGCCATGGGCCCGCCACCGAGAGCACGCGCTCGGTCACCTGGGTGTGAGCCTGCATCGTGTCGCGCTCGCCGATGTCGAGCGGCCCCGGCTTGTCCCAGATCGCGTTGGACACGCTGACCCTGCCCAAATCGTGCAGGAGCCCGGCGAGCTCGATCGTATCGAGATCGGAGCCGGAGATGCCGAGGCTCGCAGCGGCTTGCCGCGCCACCTCGGCGACCCGCCGCGAGTGCCCCAGGGTGAACGTGGACTTCAGGTCGACGAAGTCGGCCAGCACCAGCGCCACCTCGCGCAGATGATCGGCGGCCACCGTGCGCGTCGGCTTCGGCTCGGCATCGAGCGCCGCACCGAGCAGTGAGTCGGCACGCGCCGATGCGACGACCACCGCCGCTTGCCCGAGGAATCGCTCGACCACGGACGGATCGAACTGCTCCCCTGCGCGCTCTAAGAGGATGCGGCCGGCCAGCGCCTCTCCACCCGGAAGCCGCATGAACATGGCTGCGGTCTCGGCAACCGCAAGCACGCGCGACGTCATGGAAAGCGCTTCGCGCGCACGGCGCTTGGGCACCCCCTTGCCGTCGAAACGCTCATACGTTTCGTCGAGCGCACGGACGGCGCCCTCGCCGAGGCCGAGCCGCCTTCCCAGCTGCGTGGCCGCCTCGCAGCGGGCCGCGAAGATCGCCGGCACTTCGAAGGGCGCGCGCAGCATGAAGCGCGCCACGGTCGCCGCTCGCTTGGCTCGGCTCTTGCGCCGCGCGAACCCAGCTGCCGCACTTTTGAGCATCTGCGCCGGCGACGCCGCGTCCACCGTTGCGAACGAGGTGCGCAGCTCCTGCTCGTCACCCATCAAGCGCGTCTCTTCGTGCGAGGTCGTGCTGCAGCCGAGGTGGCGCAACAAGCCTGCGTAATAGACGTCACCGAGCGCGCCTGCGTCGAGCCCGCACAGCCGTCCGAGCGCGGTCCCCATCAACGCGGTGCGGAGCCCGGTCTCCGGTGGCAGCCCTGCCGCGCCGTCCGCGGCAACCGACAGGGGCGCGATCAGCTCGGCCAACCGCAAGGTCGCCGTGTGCGGCATCGGCGGCACCATACAGCCAGCCGCCCCACGCTCACAACTCGAGCGTCCCCCCTAGCCTCTTCAGACCTTCAGAGCAGCCTTCTTCGCCCGACTGGTCTTCGTCGCCGGACGCGGCGGAGCCTCGGTCGTCGCCGCGAGGTGCGGCGCCACGAGCTCGTACAAGAAGTTACGCTGACCGGACGCGAAGCGAATGCCGATCCTGCCCTCTTCGAAGCTCAGAACTTCGCCGCTGCCGAGCTCCGGCAACTTTGCGTGGGTAACATATGAACCGACTTGAAGAATCGACACGGGGGTCCTTCCGGCAAATGGCTACCGAACGGCAGCGCTGAACAGCATACCATGCCCGGCACGGGCACGCCGCTCTCGGTGCCTAGCCTGCGCCGTCGCCTTGCGCTCGAGTCAAATCGATGCAATGGTGACTCCCGTCATTCGGGCGTTCGGCGGCATCGTCGATTCTGCGGAGCGCCATCCAGTGGGAATCACGTTTGTAGCGAGATGCGCTGGGCAGCTCGTCGAGGCCACGGCCCTTCGACGGATTGGAATTCAGAAGGCGCCCAACGCGTCACTTGCCGCATTGTGGAGAGTTTGGGACATGGGCAATCGATTGTATGTAGGAAACCTTTCCTTCGACACGAACGAGGACACGCTGCGCGAGGCATTCGCGCCGTTCGGTGAGATCGTCGACGTGAAGGTGGTAACGGATCGCGACACGGGAAAGTCGCGCGGCTTCGGTTTCGTCTCGATGGCGGACGCCGAGGGCGCTCGCAAAGCCATGGCGCAGATGAGCGGCGCAACGGTCGACGGACGCACCCTACGCGTCAACGAAGCCGAAGAGCGCTCACAGGGTGGTGGCGGCGGCCGCTCCGGCGGCGGCTCGCGTCAGCGCTGGTGAAACCTGCCTCGCCGCTGCACGCGGAGTCAGCTTCGCGCGCAGCGGCGGCATAGGCGGTTGTGTTTGCCCGCCGAGAGAAAAAGTGCGTCGCACTTCATGCAGACGCGCATCGCAGGGGTGGAACCGGACAACCGGCACCTTCTGACGAACTCCTTGGTCAGCCCAATCTGACCGGCGCGGGCGCGCACGGCTTCCCTGCTGACGCCTCGCTGACTCAGCTCGCGCAACAGGGCGTGCCCTTCGCTGACGATTGCATCGATGATCTGCTGATCGGATCCGCTGCCGGCAGCCACTGAGTCGTCGCGATCGAGCTTCATGGTTTCCTTCTCCTACCGCGAATAGGTCGCTTCACCCGCGTACGCCAGCGTGTGGTCGCAGGCCACGTCGCCAATCATCCCATTGCAACTGCTCTGGCCCTCGAAGACGGTCTTCGCTTGCCGCAGCGCGAGGAGCACGGGCGTGCTCAGATCGTGTCGGCCATTGCAGCGAGCTTCCATGCAGCGGACCTCGAAGCACGCAGGTGCTGTCTCGATCACGATCGGCTTGGTGTACGCGATCGCGAGCGTCCGACCTTCGGACCTCACGTCCTCGAACTTCAAGCGCAGCGATTCGAGGCGTTCGATCTGATCGCGAAGACGCGGTGCAGCGTCCTCGCGGCGTCGATGCTCGAGCGTCGCCTCGAGCTCATCGAGAGCGCGTCGCCGCATTCGGTTCATTTCGAGCGCACCTCCAGGCCGCTGCCAGCATCGCAGTCTTGGGCTAAACCGCAAGGGGCGACCGCGGCTCAAAGGCCGAGCTTGGTCGCCCCCCAGAGCAGAGCGAGCAGCACGGGCATCAACCCCAGCATCCACGCTACGTCGGAGATCGCGTAGGGATAGACGAGCATCACCAAGCCCACTGCGGCGTGCGGCAGGCGCCGCATCTTGCGCCCGTAGTTGAGCACCGCGAAGCCGATCCCGCTGACGAACATCGAGGCCAGAAGGTAGCCCGGGTCGAGGTTCACGAGACGCTCCGTTCCACGGCCGCCACGTGGCTCGCGTACGCGCACGGCGTGAAGTCTGTCATGTGGCCTCTCTCAGGGTCCGAGCGCAGCGCGCGCCATCAATCCGAAACCGCCAGCGACGCAGCCCGCGGCACCGAGCCATACGATGGCACGCCGCCACGGGAGGATCTTCTCGGCGAGCACGAAGAGCGTCAGCGCGGCGCCCCACAGCACGTTCATGATCCCGACCCCGAACAGCACCGCCATCAACAACCAGCAGCAGCCGGTGCAGAGCACGCCATGCCGTAGCCCCATGTGCAGCGCACCCGAGAATCCCTCGCGCCACTCGGTCATGAAGTATCCAAGCGGCGCCCGGCAGTGCGTCAGGCAGCGAGCCTTCGTCGGCGAGAGCTGGAACACGCCCGCGGCGATCAGCAAGACGCCACCCGCCCAGGGCGAGATCGAGAGCGTCCTCGGGTCGAGCAGCAGCCAGCGGAACAGCGCCCACTGGGCGATGGCTGCCAGCGCGGCAAAGCAGCTCCACGCCACGAGATATCCCGCGAGGAACAACGCCGTCGCGACCCACGGAGGCCTCACCGCGCCGCTGCGGCGCGCGATCGCCGCGTGCGTGAGGACCATGGGCGCCGCGGATGGGATCATCATGCCCGCCATCATCACGACCCACATCGACAAGGTGGTACCAAAGTGCGCCCCGCAACAGGGCATGAAGCGCTGCGGTCCCGCTGCCTCGCCGCTCATGCCCACCATCTGAGCCCAGCACAACGCGGTCAGCGCCGCGAGCGCAGCACCGATCATCAGACGGTCCAAGGGTTGGCTTCTGCCCTGCATGTCGCCCCGGCCACGAAACATACCACGCTGGCGGGCATCGGGTGCAGTCGCGGGCGCTCGTAGCGAGCGAGCGTGTGCGCCCGCAAACATGTCATCATCGCGAGCATGAGCGACGAGCGACAGCACTGGCCTGCTGCCGAGCGCAATCGCGAGCCGATCCTGGCCGTGCTCCGGCGGGTGTTGCCTGCGGAAGGAACCGTGCTCGAGATCGCGAGCGGAACCGGGCAACACGCGGCGCACTTCAGCGCGGCATTGCCCGCGCTTCGATGGCAGCCGACGGAGGCCAACGCATCGCTGCACGCGTCCATCCGCGCGTGGGCGGCCGAAGGTGGACAGGTGCTTCCCGTGCTGCGGCTCGACGTGACGGAAGCACCCTGGCCGGTGGGGCGGTACGAAGCGATGTTCAACGCCAACATGATCCACATCGCCCCGCTCGAGGTCTGCGGTGCGTTGCTTCGCGGTGCTGGCGCGCACCTGCGGCCCAACGCCCCGCTCGTGCTGTACGGGCCGTTCAAGCTCGGAGGCCAACACACCTCGGAAAGTAACGCTGCCTTCGACGCCCGCCTGCGCGCCGAAGATCCGCGCTGGGGCGTCCGCGACGTCGAAGCGGTGCGAGACCTCGCGGCCACGCATGGGCTCCGTCTGGAGGAGCGGGTGGAAATGCCTGCGAACAACCAGGTGCTGGTGCTCGTACGAGAGCCTTGACCGTCGTGGCGTCCGAGGCCGTGCCCTGGATCCGTCTACGGCGTCGCGACCGTCGGAACGCAAACTTGGTCGGCGGTCGCGAGAAAGGTGAGCGCGATACAGTCGTAGCCCGTGCGGCAATCGGTCGGCCCCGTGCAGCGCAAGAGACAGGTGCCGCCGTGCATGCCGTGGCTGATGCACGCGCCGCTTGCGCCGCAGTCCGAGTGCAAGTTGCAAGCCTCGGTGCAGTAGCCGTCCGGCGCATCGACGCTTTCGTAGTTGGAGAAGTTGCGAAAGGGCAGCGTGCTCGCACACGTGTCCGGGCCTCCGCCGCACTCGCTGTCGCTGCTGCAAGCGTTGCCCACGATGCCATCGGGCAGAGGCGTCGGCGCCGGGTAGCAGGCAGTGAAGCCGTCGTCGAGGGTGCGGCAGCGGTAACCCTCACGCGTGCAGCCGGCATCCGAGGAGCAGCGCTCGAAGCACTGGCCGGCGCTCGCGCTCCCGGCCAGCACCAGACACGCACCGCCCGTGCCACAATCTGTGTCCGCGGTGCACGTGCCGGTGCAGTAGTTACCTGGAAACGGCGTGCCCAAGGGGCTGCTGCTGGCGCAACGTCCGCCCTTGCAATCAGAGTCGCTCGTGCACGCGGCGCCCGCGACGCCGCTGCCGAGCACGTCGACTTTGGGCAGCGGCTGGCAAGTGCCGAGGATGCTGAGACCGCTGCTGTGACCTGCGCCGACGCACGCGTAACCGTCGCGGCACCCGGTTTGATCACTGCAGCTCGCCAAGCACTGACCGACGCTGGACCCCGCCGGCACGGCGCACTCCGCACCCGCGCCGCAATCGGCGACGGTGTCGCAGCGTGCGGTGCAGTAACCGCCCGGTGCGGCAGGGGCGTCGCTCGCCAACGTGGCGCTGAGCGTCTTCAGGCAGTGCCCTTGGGCGCACTGCGCGTCGCTCTTGCACGCCTTTCCGGCGACGTGATCGGGAAGCTTCACGCGGCCTGCATCGCTGCCCGACTGAGCGTTGCCACCGACGGCGCTGCGGTGCGCCCCGGCGCAAGCACCGCAGAACATCAGCGCGCAGCAGAGAGGCGCGGTCCACCGTGACGGCGATCGGCTCATTGGAAATTGCACGGCACGGGCAAGTGTGAGGTCGTGTCCCAGTCGCTCATGACACCCACGCACGACGGATCGCCACTGATCTTTTCGATCAAGTGCACGGTGTCCAGACAGGACGCTGCCGAATCGCCCTGCATGCCGCAACACGCTTCGAGCTTGGCGCACGGCCCGCCGGGAGCGATCGGTGCCGCACACGCGAAGCGATCGGAGCAGAACCCGAGGGTGCACATGGTCAGCTCACCGATGCACTCCGAGCAGGGCTGCTCGATCTGCGGCGAGCACGTCGTGCCGCAAACATCGGCGACGCCTTCCAAGCATGCCGTGTAGCCCGTGCACTTGGCCAGACACGCGGCCACGTCGCAGTTCGCGGCGGCGCAGGCCTGGAACTCCGTGGGGTCGGGGCACTCCTGCGTATTGTTGCGGACGACCATCCTCGCGAGGCAAAGCCCGCTCAACGCGGCGCGCACCTCGACCGGTGGCACGCCAGCGTCGCTCTTGCCAGCGTCGAGCTCGGGTGGGGCAGCGCCGGGCTCGATGATGCCGCAGGCGAGCGCCTGCCCCGGCATCCCGGCCGGATAGACCGCGATCGCGTGGCCCACGAGATCGCTCGCAGGAGGTCCGTCGATCGTCCAGGGCTTGGCATCGGTGCTCGCCCGCGAGTAGAACGCACGACCACCGCCGCTGGTTCCGGTGCACTGAATCTGTGACAGGCCCTCGCCGCGCGGGGCATCCCAGTGCGAGCCGGTCAGGGTCGCCGACTCGCAGTCCGTCCCGTCCAGGATGAACACGTCGTAGGACTTTTGGAGCACGCACCCCACGATGGTGATCGAGAGGTTCACGCCGTCTTGGCGCTGGCTGAACGTGGCCGTACCCATCACCTTGCGCATGTCGGCGCCAGGCGCCGCGGCGTCGCCCGCCTCTGCCGCCGAGGCATCCGAGACCGGATCCAGCTTGGCGACCGCCGTCGTGCCCACGATCGCGACTCCCGCGTCGACCTTGCCTGCGCGGCCCGTTCCCCCTGTTCCCGCGTTCCGCGTGTTCCCCCGCGCGGCAGAGGAATGGACACGGGCGCAGGCAGCGGACGACAGCGCGCACGACACCGCAAGCGAGATTGCCAAGCACCTGTGCAACGCCATGCGGCTACTCCACCCGCGACCTCGAAGCGATATATCGCAGGCAACGCCGCAGCGCTACGGTCGCGGGCCCAGCAGGTGTTGGTCGCTGCGCTCAGGCACTTCGTGGCGCCAGCTTTTCCCGTGCAAACACCTGAAAGTCCTTGGACCGCCCCGCCGCCGCCCGCAGCGCGCGCTCGCACAAATCCTGATCGTGGCGGAACACCGCCAGCGCCTCGAGCGCCTGGCGCGCCTCGGGCTCGGACGCTTCGCTCACCCGCTCGAGCAGGTAGCTAAAGGCGGCCTCCGAGCGCAGCAGTGAGAGCCCGAGCAGCGGGGCCTTGCGGTCCGCAGGCAGCAGCGCGCGCTCGCAAGCCTGGCGCAACGGATCGAAAGCGGCTTCGAGGTGCGACTCGCCGAGCGCTATTGCGGCGACCTCACGCCGCTCTTCGTCGCGCGACGAAAGCAGCTCGGC
>JBIOJD010000116.1:0-9742 GCA_044450485.1 Polyangiales bacterium
CCCTGCGGCCGCGAGCGCGATCTCCGGCGTGGCGAGGCGTGCGTACTCCTCGGACAGCACGCGCAGGTAAGTCTTGGACGGGGCCAGCGCTTGCAGCAGGCCGTCGAGCAACAGCACCGGCAGATGCGTGAGCGCGAGCCACAGCTGCCCCTGGTCGCGGTGCGTGTGCAGACCCTGCAGCGCATGCATGCGCATCGCGAGATAGATCACGGTCGAGACGGCGAAGGGCCACAGGGCGAGCGCGCGCCGCCACAGCCTGACTAGAAGCGGCCGCGCGCGTTCGTCGTCCTGCGGCCAGAGCCACAGCGCAGGCAACATCAAGAGCGGCACCTCCTTGCTCAGCAGCGCGAGCAGAAAGAGCGGCATCACGAGTGCGGAAAGTGCGCGACCGCGCACTGCGCTGCTCGTGGCGATCGAAGCACGCCAGGTGAGGATCGCGGCGAGCGCCAGCGCCGAGGAAAGCACATCGTAGCGGCCGCTGATCCAGACGTGCGCCTCCGATTGCAGAGGCGCAATTCCGAACCAGGCTGCCACCCCATACGCGACCGCGCTCGACTCCTGCTTCAGCAACGCGCCCGCGAGCGCAAACACCAGCGCGACGCAGCTGAGGTGCAAGATCAAGTTCGTCAGGTGGTAGGCCCAGGGACTCTTGCCGGCCAGCGCCGCGTCCAGCATGAACGACGCGATCGTCAGGGGCCGAAACGTGTCGACCGGATTGGTCTTGCCCGCGTAGATGTTGAACGCGACCATGCTCGGCTTGTCGAGCAGCACCGGCAGATTGTGCGGGTCGTGGATGAAGGTGCCTTGTACGATGAGCTGGGTGTCGTCGTACACGAACCCGTTACGGAACGTAGGCGCGAGCGCGAGGGCAATGCCCGCGAGCAGCAGCGGAAGGAACCAGCGAGACGCTCGTCGCGGCGGCATTCGGGCCGCATCCTAACATGCGGGTCGCGGCGGCCGCCGCGCTCGCTCCGTGTGCCGCGGTAGTCACGAACCGTGCCGCGACACGTCCTTCGGCGGTATGCTTGTGGGCATGGCTCTCGATCTGCGCGGAATGAGCTTCCTGGTCGCCGGCGGCTGCGGCTTCGTGGGCACCAACGTGACGCGCCGGCTGCTCGAGCTGCAGGCCGAGCGTGTCGTGGTGCTCGACGACTTCTTCACCGGCGAGCGGCGGTTCCTGCCGCAAGACCCACGCATCGAGCTGCTGGAGGGCTCGGTCTCGGACCCCGCCGTGCTCGAGCGTGCGATGGAGGGCGTGGACTACGTGCTCAACCTGGCCGCGGTGAACATCATCGCGGCACAGAAACGCCCCGAGCTCGATCTTGAAGTCAATGCGCTCGGCTCGCTCAGGGTGCTGCAGGCGGCGGCCAAGAAGCCTCGTATCAAGAAGGTTTTGTACGCTTCGAGCGCATCGATCTACGGCAATCCCGAGTACCTGCCGATCGGCGAAGACGTGCGGGCGCGCCCCATGTCCAACTACGCCGTGTCCAAGCTGGCCGGCGAGAACTACGCGATGGTGCAGTACCTGATCGCGGATCAGCCGACCTGCGTCGTGCGCTACTCGAACGTGTACGGGCCGTATCAGGCGCCATCGAACCCCTACTGCGGCGTCGTCGGCAAGTTCATGCGCAGCGTCCTGCGCGAGGGCGTGGTGGCGATTCATGGCACCGGCCAGCAGACGCGCGACTTCACCTTCGTGGACGACGCCGTGGAGGCGACGATCATGGCCGTGGTGAGCCCGAAGGCGGAAGGTTGCGTTTTCAACGTAGCGACGGGCCACGAGATCACCATCATCGATCTCGCGCGCAAGATCTTCGAGCTCGCCGGCAAAGAAGCGCGGTTCGAGCTCGTGGACAAGCGCGACATCGACAACATCTCGCGCCGCTGCCTCAACATCGAGCACGTTCGCACGCGGCTCAAGTGGGAGCCGCGCCACACGCTCGACAGCGGAATGGCGAAGACCCTGGCGTGGTTCCGCACCTCTCCTTATGCCGCCAGCTGAGCCGAGCTCGAGCTCCGGGCTGACCGTGCTGATGCCGGCTTTCAACGAAGGCGCGAGCCTCGCGCGGAGCGTTGCGCAGGTGGTCGACTACCTGTCGGCCAAGCGGTTCGACTACGAGATCCTGATCGTCGACGACGCGAGCACCGACGACACTGCGCTCGTGGCCCAAGGCCTGTGTGCGGCAAATCCGTGCGTGCGCCTGGTGCGGCACGAGCACAATCAGGGGCCCTGCAGTGGCCTGCGCACGGGGCCGGCCCACGCGAGCAAACCGTGGCTGCTGCTCTTGCCTGTCGACCTCGCGATTCCCTTGAACGACATCGAAGCGCTGTGGAGCGCGCGCGAAGGCTGCGACGTGGTGCTCGGCTACATCGCGGAGCAACAGGCTCGCGAGCCAGCGCGGCGGCTGCAATCGAAGGTCTACACCCTGCTCGTGAATGCGCTCTTCGGCCTCGCTCTCGAACAAGTGAACTACGTCGCGCTGTATCGCACCGAGCTTCTGCGCGGGCTGCCGCTCACGACGAGCGGCGTGGCGCTTCACGCCGAGATCCTCGTGCGCGCGGCGCGCGCGGGTGGCGTGATTAGGCAATGCGGCGTGGGCTACGAGCCGCGCCGGGCCGGCGCCGCGTCGGGGAGCAAGCCCACTGTAATCGTCAAAACCTTACGTGAGCTGCTCGGACTGCGCATATCGTTGCTCCTCGGCTCGCGGGCCGAGGCAGCGACGCGCCGCTCGTGAATCGCACCGGGTATCCGGCGCGCTCGCGGTAAAAAGTGGCCGATCTGCCCTTGCGGGCCTACGCTCCGAGCGCTGCAGGCGCCTGGTCAGCCCTTCTCTTCGGTGAAAGCAGGCGCGGGGAGGCGACCGTGAAACTCTCGAGACTGCCGTTGGGTGTGGCGTTGATCGCCGTCGCGACTGCCGCGGGCTGTACCAAGATTCATCCCACCGTTGGCGCCACGAGCCCGTTCGGCGGCGTCGGCGGGGCCAATGCGTTCGGGGCGATGACGGGAACGGGCGGCTTTGTTCCCAGCATGGTCGGAGTTGGAGTCGGCGCGGGCGGTATGGGAGCTCCTGGTGCGGGCGTTGCAGGCGCGGCAGGCAGCGCAGCGCTCACGACGGGCTTCACTTGTCCGGGCTGCAACGGTCTGTGCCTCTTTGGCCTCTGTCTGGGTGGAACCCCCAGCACGGGTGGGGCGGCCGGTGGTGGGGGCGTGGCCGGCGCAGCTGGTGCGGCCGGCGCAGCTGGTGCGGCCGGCGCAGCTGGTGCGGCCGGCGTGAGCGGTGCGGGAGGCGTGAGCGGTGCGGGCGGGGGCGGCACCGGTGGCGCAAGCACGCAGACGCCGGCGTGCGGCGATGGCACGGTCGGTACCGGCGAGACCTGCGATCCGCCGTCGAGCTGCCCGACGAGCTGCGATGACGCCAACACTTGCACGACCGACGCCAAGAGTGGAACCGCGGACACCTGCGACGTCATGTGCACGCACACCTCGATCACGGTCTGCGTCAACAGTGATGCCTGCTGCCCAGCTGGCTGCAACGCCAACACCGACTCGGACTGCTCGCCGAGCTGCGGCAACAGCGTGCAGGAGTCAGGCGAGACCTGCGACCCTCCTGCCAGCTGCCCTGCGAGCTGTGACGACGGTCAAGCCTGCACGGTCGATCTGAAGACCGGCAGCGCCGACACCTGCAGCGTCGCCTGCTCGCACACGCCGATCACCTCCTGCACCGCGGGTGACGCGTGCTGTCCGGCCGGCTGCACCGCCAACGTCGATTCCGACTGCGCCGCGAGCTGTGGCAACGGGTCCGTGGAGCCGGGCGAAACCTGCGATCCCCCGTCGAGCTGCGCGAACATCGACTGCGACGACCAAGATAGCTGCACCATCGACACGATCACGGGCGCGGCCGACACCTGCAACGTCGCGTGCGGGCACAACGCAGTCACGATGTGCGGGTCGGGCGATGACTGCTGTCCCTCTGGCTGCGGTCCCACCACGGACGCGGACTGCCCCGGCTGTGGCAATGGCCGCGTCGAAGCCGGCCTCGGCGAGACCTGCGACGGCAATTGTCCTGACTGCGACGATGGCGACGCTTGCACCATGGACACGTCGACCGGTAGCAACACCACGTGCGACCTCGTGTGCCACCACAGCGCAATCTCGGCTTGCGGCGGCAGCGCGATGGACGGCTGTTGCCCCTCGGGCTGCGACTCGAGCAACGACGCCGACTGCCCGCAGTGATTTGGCGGCTCAGTGCCCGCCGCCGTCCTTGAGCGCTGCGAGCAGCTCGGTCACGACCTTCTTGGCGTCGCCGAACACGAGCATGGTTTTGTCGAGGTAGAAGAGCTCGTTGTCGACGCCTGCGAAGCCCGGGTTCATGCTGCGCTTGACGAAGATGACGGTGCGCGCCTTGTCGACGTCGAGAATGGGCATGCCGTAGAGCGGCGAGCTCTTGTTGGTGCGCGCGGCGGGGTTCGTGACGTCGTTGGCGCCGAGCACGATCGCGACATCGGCCTCGGGGAACAGCGGGTTCACGGTCTCCATCTCCAAGAGCTGGTCGTAGGGCACGTCGGCCTCCGCGAGCAGCACGTTCATGTGGCCGGGCATGCGGCCCGCGACCGGGTGGATCGCGAACTTGACGTCCGTGCCCTGCTTGGCGAGCGCGTCCGCGAGCTCTT
This sequence comes from Polyangiales bacterium, assembly GCA_044450485.1. Lineage (GTDB taxonomy): Bacteria > Myxococcota_A > Polyangia > Polyangiales > JAFGIB01 > CAVZVA01. The sequence goes on from JBIOJD010000116.1 coordinate 4,672, forward strand.
TGGTCGCGTGCTGGGCCTGCGCCACGGCCATGCCGTAGCCGGGCACGATGATCACGAGCCGCGTGTCCTCGAGCATCGCCTTGGCGTCCTCTATGCTGAAGCCTTGGATCACCTTGCCCGAAGGCGCCACGGAGCCGCCCGCGCCAGTCACGACTTGGCCGACCGCGCCGAACAGCACGTTGACGAACGAGCGGTTCATGGCCTTGCACATCAGGATCGAGAGGATGAGGCCCGAGGTGCCGTCGAGCGCACCGGCCACGATCAAGAGCTTGTTGTCGAGCACGAAGCCCATCGCGCACGAGGACAAGCCCGCATACGAGTTCAAGATCGCGATCACGGTCGGCATGTCGGCGCCGCCGATCGGAATGATCAGCAGCACGCCGAAGGTCAACGCAGCGACGATCAACGTGAAGAACGCTGCTGTCGCGCCCGGGTCGATCGCCAGATAAGCGCCCGAGAGCAGGGCGAGCGCGAGCGTTCCGATGCTGACGACGTTGCGGCCGGGATACACGATCGGCCGCCCGGGCAAGATCTCCTGCAGCTTGCCGAACGCCATCAGGCTGCCGGTGAAGGTCAAGAAGCCGAGCAGCATCTCGGCCGAGAGCGCAGCTGCGGTGAAGCCCGAGAGGTTCAGCCCCTGCTCATGGTACTCGGCCACGCCGACCAGCGCCGCCGCCAGGCCGCCGAACGCGTGCGAGAGCGCGGTCCGCTGGGGCACCGCCGTCATCGGCATCACGATTGCCATGGGCAAACCCACGGCCGAGCCGACCACCAGCGCTACGGCGACCCACAGATAGCCCTGCGCGCTGAAATTGCCGGCCACCAGCGTGCCGACCAGCGCGAGCACCATCGCGGCCGTGCCCGCCCAGTTGCCGCGGCGCGCGGTCTTGACCTGGCCCATCCACTTGAGCGCCAGCACGAAGAGCGCGGCCGACGAGAGATAGATGTACTGGACCAGGGAGCTCATGGCGTTGGGAGGAGGGACGGAGCTAGCCCTGGCGCTTCTTGAACATCTTCAAGATGCGCTCGGTGATCATGAAGCCGCCCACGGCGTTGACCGCCGAGCAGGCGATGGCCACCGCGCCCAGCGTGGTCGAGAGCGCGTCGTGCTGGCGCCCGGTGATGATCACCGAGCCGACCACGGCGATCGACGCGATCGCGTTGGTGAGCGACATGAGCGGGGTGTGCAGCAGGCGGGACACGCCCCGGATCAGCTCGAGCCCGAGGAAGCTCGCGAGCATGAACACGAACAGGTTGTCGAGCGTGGCGGAGGTCGCGTGCATGAGTCCGGGTGGGCGAAGCGCGGTCTGCGCTGGGCCCCGTCCGCGGCGCGTCAGCATCCCGGCAGGGCGCTGCCTCCTAGCAGACGAGGTCCGGCCGCGCAATGCGATGCAGCGGGCCGACTGAGGGGTGAATCATCGCTACGCGACGAGAGGGGAGCGCAGCTCCCGCTCCGCGTGGAGGGGCCCCAGCGAATTGACTTCGCTGGGGAGGGGCGGCGCGTGCCGCCCCGAGTCACTGGCCGCGCCGAACCTTGACCGGGCGGGGGTCTTGCGCGATAACCGCCCGCCATCAATGGCCGGGCTTCTCCATCGGTCCGGCACAGGAGCGAGGCCGTGCAGAGCCTTCCTTTGTATGCCATCGCCATGGGCGTAGTCGCCCTGGTCGTCGCGCTGGCCCTGTACCTCCGGGTCAAATCCGCCCCCGAGGGCAACGCCCAGATGCAGCGCATCGCGCGCTACATCAGAGACGGCGCCATGGCCTTTCTGGGCCGCGAGTACAAGGTGCTCGCCATCTACGCCGCCGTGGTCTCGGGCCTCTTGTTCTTCGCGTTCCAGAGCCACGGTCTCGGCCTGCACGCAGCCGGCGCGTTTCTGTCGGGCGCATTCCTGTCGCTCTTGGCCGGCTTCTTCGGCATGAAGGCCGCGACCTACGGCAACGTGCGCACGACGGAAGCCGCACGTACCAGGGGCATCAGCGCGGCGCTGGTGATGGCGCTCGACGGCGGTGCCGTGATGGGCTTGTGCGTGGCGGGGCTCGGCTTGATCGGCCTCGGCATCATCTATCAGAGCTTCGGTCACTCCGAGAGCCACACGCTCGGCACGGTCATCCACGCATTCGCCGTGGGCGCTTCTTCGATTGCGCTTTTCGCGCGCATCGGCGGCGGTATCTACACCAAGGCTGCGGACGTGGGCGCGGACATCGTCGGCAAGGTCGAGGCCAACATCCCCGAGGACGATCCGCGCAACCCGGGCGTGATCGCCGATAACGTGGGCGACAACGTCGGCGACGTCGCCGGCATGGGCGCCGACATCTACGAGAGCTACGTGGCCGCAATCGTCGCCGCGATGGCGCTCGGGCTCACCATACCGATGGCCGACCTGCAGCCGCTCGCCCCGGAGCTCGGCGACGAAACGGCGCTGCGGGCGCTGGCGGTGGGCCTTCCGATCTTGATCGCGACGCTGGGCCTCGCGGTCTCGCTCCTCGGCATCCTGATCACTCGCCAGCTGAGCGCATTGCCGCCTGCGCGCGTGCTGCGCTTGGCGCTCCTGCTGCCGCCGTTGCTTTGCATCGGCGGGGCGTTCTTCGCCCTGCCTGCGGTGGGGATCTCGCTCTCGGCTCTGACCGCCCTCGGTGCGGGCGCGATCGGCGGCGCGATCGTCGGCCTCATCACCGACTACTATACGTCCATGGGCCCCGTGCGGAGGATCGCGCAGGCGTCGCTCACCGGCCCCGGCACCAACGTCATCGCGGGCCTCGCGGTGGGCCTCGAGAGCTGCGCCATCCCACTGGTCACGCTGTGCGTGGTGGGCTTCGTGTCGAGCCACGTGCTCGGGCTGTACGGCATCGCGCTGGCCGCCGTCGGCATGCTCGCCGGCACGGCGGTCGTGATGACTGTCGACGCCTACGGACCGATTGCAGACAATGGCGGTGGCATCTCGGAGATGAGCGGCCTCGGCCCCGAGGTGCGCAAGATTACCGACGAGCTCGACGCCGTCGGCAACACCACCGCGGCCGTGGGCAAGGGTTTCGCCATCGGCTCGGCCGTGCTGACCGTGGTCGCGTTGTTCGCGGCGTTCAGCATGGAGGTCAACGCGGGCCGCGCGCTGCGTGGCGAGCCTCCGCTCGAGCTCAACCTGATCGATTCCGAGATCTTGATGGGCATCCTGTTCGGCGCAGTGCTGCCGTGCCTGGTCGCAGCCTCGACCATGAACGCGGTCGGGCGCGCAGCGGGAAAGATCGTCGAGGAGATCCGGCGTCAGTTCCGCGAGATCCCGGGCTTGCTCGAAGGCAAAGAAGGCGTCGAGCCCGAGCCCGCGCGCATCGTCGACCTCGCGACTGCAGCTGCGATCCGCGAGATGATGTTCCCGGGCTCGGTCGCGATCTTCGCGCCGGTGCTGGTGGGCTTCTTGCTCGGCGCCAAGGTGCTGTGCGGCACGCTCGCGGGTGCGTTGGCCGTGGGCGCGACGCTGTCGCTCTTGATGGCCAACGGCGGCGGCGCTTGGGACAACGCCAAGAAGTTCATCGAGAAGGGCGGGCTGCCGGGCCATGCCAAAGGCTCGGACGCGCACAAGGCCGCGGTCGTGGGCGACACGGTGGGCGATCCGTTCAAGGACACCTCGGGCCCGGGCGTGTCGATCCTGATCAAGGTGATGGGCGTGGTGTCGCTGCTGATCGCGCCGCTGCTACAGTAGAGGGCGCGCTCGGGCGGGGCATCATCGGTCTGGTGCATGCCAGCGGCTCTGCTGGGTCCGGGCTCTGCGCGGGGGACGCACCCCTTGCACTTGCGGCGGTTGGCGCGAGACCGCGGGCTTCAACCTGCGCCGCGCAAGGGGTGCTCGGAGAAGCGTGCCATTCGAGGTTTTCCTAGCTTGCGAATGGCACGCTTCTACGCCCCCGCGCAGAGCCCAGACCCAGCAGAGCCTTGCGTTGGGAAGGGTCCGTCCCGGAGGCTCGCAATAGGCAACTGGCCGCAGCATCGCCCTCCTCGGGCGGCCCAACACCGTGTTCAGCGTGACTATCCGTCCTGCTGAGACGGTTGTAGTTAGATTAGAGAGGCGCCCCTTTTCGCCGATCACTCCGTCTCGATGATTCGCATCAGCCGTTCAAAGATCAGCCGGTCGATGCTGCATTCTTGGGGCTGACCTTCCCGTTGAATCAGGCCCTGAGTGATCAACACCTCGTAAAGCCGTCTGAGCTCTGGTAGGTCGGCGTTTGGAATTCTAATCGTATCCTCGCTTGCCCGAGCAACAGTAAGGACCTGCTCGCGGTGGTTGTCGAGCCCGAACCTGAATGTAATTCGATCGCTCTTCTGAAGGTGAGGGTTGCAACCGATTATGAAATCAATGCGACCAAATAGGTGGATCCAAGCTGCTAGCTCTTCGGCGCTGACCACCTCGAACACGTTGCCCCCGGCGCGGAAAAACGAGTCGGGCTTCTTGCCGTTGTAGTCGGCGACTAGCCGAGCAAGCGCCGGAATCACCGCTTCATCCATGGCCGCCATCAAGTGTCGGTACGCTTGAAAGAGGGTCTTGTTCAGATCCTTGCGTCTCGGATCGCTCTCGGGTGGCACTTGGTAAGCGGGGATCACTCGATCGAGATGTTGAAGAAAGGCGTCGCTTCGCGATTGAACTTCTGCGCCCGTGTGCTGCCGCAAGCCTTCCAAGCCCATCGTGGCGAAAGTGCCAAGGGCAAGGCCGCCGGCAGGCGAACCTGTGATTGCGGTGCCGACGGCCGCCGCGACGCCTCGCGCCGCGTGTCGAGCGCCTTCGGCCAACGCCTTCCCCAGTGTGTTCCGTTGCCGGTGCTCGCGTTCGAGCCGCTGTTGAAGTTTGTCAGCGTCGTCTTCTTGGTCGCTCATGTTGCGATGTTACTCGGGTGGAGACCTGAAGATGCCCTCGGTGCGCTCAAGGTGCCATCGGCTTGCGGCAGACTCGTGCACGGACACCGACCGCGGTGAGGCTCTGCTGGGTCTGGGCCCTGCGCGGGGGCGTAGAAGCGTGCCATTCGCAAGCTAGGAAAACCTCGAATGGCACGCTTCTCCGAGCGCGGCTTGCGCGGCGTACAATGC
>JBIOJD010000117.1:0-9699 GCA_044450485.1 Polyangiales bacterium
CTCGAGGCTCTCGCCGTGCACGAGCTCGCTCGTGAGCACTCGCTGCGAAGAGCGCTCCGCGATCACCTGGGGCACGCGGATGTGCGAATCGCCCTCGTGCAAGCGCGCAAACCAGCGCTGGCGCTCGGCCTCGAGCACGTAATCCAGCTCTTCGCGGAAGCGCGCAGAGATCTCGTCGTACATCTGCTTGCTGTTGAGCGCTCGCGGGCCGAGCATCGACACCATGCTTTCGAGCACGCTCGCGTTCTTGAGGTCGTTCTCGACCGCGCGCTCGATGCCCGGATGTTGCACCTTCACCGCCACCTCGCGGCCGTCGTGCATGCGGGCACGGTGCACCTGGCCGATCGACGCGCTGGCGAAGGGCTCGGTGTCCCATTCTGCAAACAACCGATCGAGCGGCCCCGCGAGCTCCTGCTCGACCCGCGTTCGAATCGCCTGCGGCGACGAAGCGGGCGCTGCAGCGCGCAGCGTCTTCAGCGCGGTCTCGTAAGCCTCGCGATGCTGCGTCGGCACGACGCCATCGACGTAGCTCGCCATCTGACCCACCTTCGCCGCGAGCCCACGCAGCGAGCCGAGCACCTCGGCCGCCTGCTCGGCTGCGGCTGAGCCGTCGCGCGCAAACAAGAGACTGGCACCCGTGCGGGCACCCACCTGCGCGATCTTGGCGAGCCGACCGAGGCGCCCGACAGGCAACTTCTTGTGCAACGACATCGACGGGTTTCTTCGATCATGCCGAGGCGCGGCAGCCGCGTAAAGTCACTGCAGCAGCGCGGCCTCGAACAGCACCTCGACTGCGTCGGACACGCGAGCGGCGCCGAGTGGCAGCTTCACCTGGGCCACACCGAGCGCTTGCAGCGACACGCTGCAACGACCGCGCACCTGTAGGTCGCTGCGCTCGATCGCGCAGCTCACGACTTGGGTGCCGTGCGGAGCGTGCACGGTGAAGGTCGCGCGCGATCCCGACAGGGCAACCTCGACCGTGACCTCGTGCGCGCCCACGAGCACCGTCTCGCGAATGCGACGCTCGATCTCGGCCTTGTCGGCCGGGGAGGGTGCCTCGGGATCGACGCGACCGTGCGTCAACGCTCCGACAACGCGCAGGCCGGCCACGGGCACGCACACGGTGCCGCGCGCACCCTGGACCTCCCCGGTCACGCCCTGCGCGCGCAGCTCGAGGCTGTGCGCCACGGCAGCGAACAGGCCTTCGACGCCGGTGCGAAGCGTGAGCACCGTGCGCTCGGAGTCGAGCTTCACGGCCGGCAGTGTGGTGGCGCGAAGACCGCGAGGCAAGCCCGCATCAGCGCGCCTGAAGCGCCGCGGCCACCATGCCGAGCACGGTGACCGCGATCCCGAGCACGATCGACACGAAGCTGAGCGCGCCGGCGAAGAACCACGGCAACACCAGCAGCTTCTGCCGGCGGCTCAGCAGGTGGTGATGCTCGAACGGACGCCAGTACCAGCCGGCGGGGCGCTGGCCTGACCAAGTGAGCGTGGCGGCCAGCAAGGCGTAGTAGACGATCTCGAGCGGAACACCGAGCGCCGCGCTGCCGAGCATCAGCGCGTTGCCGCCCGAGAGCAGCGCGGTCCATGGCACGAGGCGCACGGCGCCGACGCCCGCAAACAGCAGCAACAACCCGACGACCCACAGGACCTCCGGCACCGCTCAATGATAGTCCAGCCGGCCAGAGCGCTCGAAACCCTGCGCGCGCGAGCCAATTGGACCACTGCGCGTGGCCACCCGCACCACCAGGGACTGCACGGGCGGGGCAAGAGGCCCGCAGCAAGCGGCATTCGCACGATCCGCGTTTGGCCCGATCCCTGCAAGGTGCTCCGTCGAGGAGACCACTCGATGTCAGACGCCGCCCCTATGCCGCACGCCCAGCCGAGCACGAACCCCGCCGAGCGCAGGACGGCCCCACGTGTGGGCTTGTGCGTCGAGGTCGGCTTACAGACCGACTCGAACTTCTACACCGGGTTCACCGAGGACATCTCGGAAGGCGGCCTGTTCGTGGCCACCTACAAGCTGCTCCCGACCGGCAGCGAGATGGCGCTCACGCTCACGCTGCCGGATGGCTACGAGTTTCGCGTCACCGCGGTCGTGCGCTGGGTGCGCGACCCACATGATCCGAACAGCGACCTGCGCCCGGGCATGGGCGTGCAATTCGTGAATCTCGAGCCGCACCACCACGACGCGATCCGCTGCTTCATCCTGCTGCGCGACCCGATGTTCTTCGAGGCGTGATTACCGGAACTACTCGCCTGGCGCGCGGGCAAGCGTGGGCTTGCGGCCGAGCGCGCGGCCGAGGCGGGCTTTCGCGCCTTCGATCGCGAGGTAGAACGCGGGCACGACGACCAGCGAGAGCAAGGTCGAGCTGATCACGCCACCGATGACCGAGATCGCCATCGGCGCGCGGAACTCACTGCCTTCACCGTGTGACAGTGCGGTCGGCAGCATGCCGAGGATGATCGCAGCGCTGGTCATGAGGATCGGCCGCAGGCGCTCGGGCCCGGCCTCGAGGATGGCTTGCAGCGGTGGCTCGCCGCGCTCGCGCACGCGCTCGATCGCGCGGTCGACGAGCAGGATCGCATTCTTGGTGACGAGACCCATCAGCAAGATGATCCCGATCATCGCGCCCATCGACATCGTCTGCCTGGTGAGGAACAGCCCGACTACCGCGCCGATCATCGCGAGCGGCAGCGTGAGCATGATGGTGAACGGGTGGATGAAGCTCTCGAATTGTGATGCCAGCACGATGTAGATGAAGATGACGCCGAGCAAGAGCGCGCTGCCGGCCGAGCTGTTGGTCTCGTTCATCTGCTTGATCTGGCCGTCGTAGCGCAGCGCGTAGCCCGGCGGAAAATCGATCGCCGCGATCTTCTTTTGTAGCTCGGCGTTCACGTCTCCGAGCGAGCGCCCGTGCGGCGCCGCCCACACCGAGATCTGGCGCATGCGGTCCTCGCGCTGGATGAGCTGGGGGCCCACGCCGGGCTCGAAGTGCGCGATGTCCGCGAGCGAGACCGCGCCCTTCTGCGAGCTGAGCGTCACGCGCAGCAGATCCGCGGTCGAGGTGCGGTCTCGTTCCGAGAGCCTGACCCGGATCGGCACCTCGTCGTCGCCGAGCCTCAGCCGCGCCGAGTCATCGCCCTCGACGGCGGTCCGCATCGAGGCGGCCACCTGCGCCACGCTCAAGCCCTGGTCCGCGGCGCGCTGGCGGTCGATCGCCACGCGCAGCTCCGAGCGGCCCGGCGTGTAGCGCATGTCGACGTCTGCGACGCCCGGAATGCTGCGCAGCGCGCCCATCACCTGCTGCGCGAGCGTCTCGAGCGTCGCGAACGACTCGCCGCGCAGGTTGAGCATGATCGGCGCCTGGAAGCCTGCGCCTTCGATCATCTGCACGTCGGTCACGGCCACCTTGGCGCTCGGCAGCGCCGCGGTGATCTTGCGCGCGCGGTCCTGAATCACCGAGATCTTCACCGAGCGCTGGTTCTTGGGCACGGTGAGCACGCGCCAGCGGATCTTGTTCGCGTCGCCACCGGGGCCCACCGTGGACAGCACGGTGGTCACGAGCTTGTCTTGTAACATCTCGTCCACGGCGTGGCGGTTTTGAAGCCGCGTCTCTTCGAGCGAGGTCCCCGCCGGCAGCTCCACGTCGACGTTGAATTGCCCGCGATCCTGTGGCGCCACGAAATCCGCGCCCATGACCTTGGCCACCTTCGTGGTCCCGAACAGCGCGAGCAGCGCGAGCACGCCGACCACCGCTTTGTGGTGCACCGACCAACCGAGCACATCGCGGTAGCCCGAGTCGAGCGCGGCGAAGAACGCACGCAGCGGGCGCTTGAGCGCCGCAAAGGGCTCGCGCTCGCCGTGTTGGAGCTTGACCGAAAAGCGCGACGAGAGCATCGGGTCGAGCGTGAACGCCACGAACAAGGAAACCAGCACCGCGGCCGAGACCGTCAGCCCGAACTGCTTGAAGAACTGCCCGACCAATCCCTCCATGAACGCCACTGGCACGAACACGGCCACGATCGTGAGCGTGGTCGCGAGCACCGCGAGCGCGATTTCCTTGGTGCCGGCGAGCGCGGCCTCCATCGGCGGCTCGCCGCGCTCGAGGTGCTTGAAGATGTTCTCGCGCACCACGACCGCGTCGTCGATCAGCAAACCGATCGCGAGCGAGAGCGCCAGCAGCGTCATGCTGTTGAGCGTGAAGTCGAGCACGTACATCACGAAGAAGGTCGTGACCACGCTGGTCGGCAGCGCGACCGCGCTGATCAGCGTGGAGCGCAGATCGAGCATGAAGAACAGGATGATCAAGATCGCCATCGCGCCGCCGTACACGATCGAGATCTCGACCTCGTGCGCGTTCTCGCGAATGAACAAGGCTTGATCGAGGATCAGGGTCGGTCTGATGTCCTCGGGCCAGTCGCGCGCGACCTTCTCGACGCGTGCGCGCACGCCATCGGACACGGCCACGGTGTTGCGTCCGGACTGCTTGACCACCTCGAGCGTGACGGCCTCTTCGCCGTTCAGGAACATGCGCGTGCGCGCCTCGGCAAAGCCGTCCTCCACCGCCGCCACGTCGCGCAGGCGCACCGCCGAGCCATCGCTGGCGCTGGCGATCACGAGATCGCGCACCGCATCGACCGACTGCAGCTCGCCGACCGTGCGCACGGTGACCTCGCTGCTACCCTGCGTCAGCCGCCCGGTCGGGATCGTGACGCCGCCCTGCTTGAGCGCGGCCACCACGCCCTCGGGGGTGAGCCCGAGCGCGTCGAGCTTGGCGCTGTCGAGGTCCACGTGCAGCTCGCGCTCGGCGCCGCCCGCGATCTGGAGCTGCGCCACGCCGTCGACTTGCTCGATCGCCGGCCGCACCACGTCTTGCGCGAACTTGCGGAGCTCGGGCAGCGGGCGCTTGCCGTGCAACGAGTACGTGAGCACCGGGATGGCGGAAGCGTCGATGCGGCTGACCGCTGGCTCGCGCACCTCGATCGGAAGCTGCGGACGTACTTGCGCGATGCGCTCGCGCACCTGGGTCGCGGCCTCTTCGACGTTGGTGCCGAGCTTGAACAGCACGGCGACCTGCGACATGCCCTCGCGCGAGGTGCTCTGCAGGCGGTCCAGGCCGTTGAGCGAGACGACGACCTCTTCGACCGGTTTGGTCACCCGGCTCTCGACCTCTTCGGGCCCCGCGCCCGGGTAGGCGATGCTGATCGCCACCACCGGGATCGACACATCGGGAAACAAATCGGTGCCGAGGCGCTGCAGGCCCGTCAGCCCGAGCACCACGAGCGCGAGCGTCACCATCACGGTGAACACCGGGCGCTTGACCGCGATCGCAGACAGATTCATGGCGCCGTCGTCGAGGGCGGAGGCTGGAGCTCGTCGCCGTCTTTCACTTCAGAGCTCGGCGCGAGCAACACTTCGTCGCCAGACAGAAGCCCTTTGCGCACGAGCAGGGAGCCATCGGCGTCGCGCGAGAAGGTCACGCGCGCGAGCCTCGCCCTGTTGGCGTTCACCAGTACCAGCTCGTCCTGCGAGCCGGGCCGCAGCGCCGTTGCCGGCACGCGCAGCACGTCGATCGGCGCGCCAGCCGAGACGGTGGCCCGCACGAACACACCGGCGAGCAGCGGAGACGGGCCGCGATTGTCGATCTCGGCGACCAGCGGCACGCGCCGGGTCTTTTCGTCGACCGAAGGCAGGATGGCCGTGATGCGCCCGCGGCGGCCGCCTTCGACCTGCACGCTCTGTCCGAGGCGCAGAAGCGCTGCGTCGTCGGCAGACACGGTGGCGTTGAGGCGCAGCGTGCTGGCATCGAGCAGCCTGAACAGCGGCGTGGTCGTCATCACGATCGCGCCCGGCGCGCTCGGCGCCTGCACCACGAGACCCGCGAACGGCGCGAGCAGCTGCGTGTTCTGCAGCGCAGCCGCCGCGGTCTGCGTCTGCGCGCGCGCCTGCTCCAGCCTCGCTTGGGCCAGCTCGGCGTGCTGCTGGTCGGTGAGGTGCTGGGTGGCGCTGATCGCACCTTGTTGCGAGAGCGCCTGCGACCTTCGTTCGTTGTCCTGCGCGATCGCGAGCTCCACGTCGGCCGCGTGCACCTGCGCGTTGGCCGCGGCGAGCTGAGCCGAGGCCTCCGCCGGGTCGAGCGTGGCCAGGCGTTGTCCTGCCTTGACCATGTCGCCCACCTTGACGAGCACGCTGGCGAGGCGTCCGGTCACCTTGAAACTGACGCTCGAGTCCCGCAACGGGGCGAGCGTGCCGGTGAGGTCGACGCTCGGCTGCCACTGCGCTGCCACCGGCCGCACGCGCGCCGCGGGCCGGCTGACCTGCGCGGCGACGCTCGGTTGGACAGAGGGCGCAGTGGTGGTGCCCGCGGCCGCGAACGAAGCGCGCTCGGCCACGGCTTCGCGGTAGCGCGTGAGCACGAGCACGCCAAAGCCCACGAGCAGGGCGGCCACGAGCAGGCGGCCAGGACGAAACCTGCGTACGGTCGGTGCCGGAATCGCGCTCATCGTCGCTTCCCCACCCGCACCACCTGTGCGCGAGCAACGCGCGCCGCATCTGCGCGCCGCGTCGCGACCGAGGGGACCGCCTGCAGCCGCGCGCGCGCCGGCTCGCTCAACAAACCTCGAACGAACAGGCGTTGCGTTTGTCGTGCGAGGCTCTCGATCGCGGGGCGCTCGGGTTGTTTCATCAGCTCGCGCACGAGCCGGTCGTACGCCCCGGCGACCAGGGAGGCAACCAGCTTTGGATCCACGTCGGCGCGGTAAAGGCCTTCGGCCACCAGCTCGCGGATCCGCACCTCGGCGTCCTCTGCTGCGCGCGCGGCGAACTCGTCGAGCAGGTGCGCATAGCCTGCACCGCCGGCGCCATTCATCAGCATCCCGAGCAACACGCGGTTCTCCCAGCAGAACTCGAGCAGCGTCACGTCCTGGGCGAGCCAGGTCTCGAGCCGCCGCGAAGGCGGCACCCCGCGCTCGCTCGCGCTCGCAGGCCGCTGCACGGCGGCGCCGAGCCGCAGCAGAAACGCCTCGACGATCTGCTGCCAGCACTGCTCCTTGCTGACGAAGTACGAGTAGAACGCGCCCTTGGCGATGCCCGCGCGCAGCGTGATGTCCTCGACCTTGGTGGCCTCGAAGCCGCGCTCCGCAAAGCAGCCCTGGGCCGCTCGCAGCAGGTCGCTCCGGGTGCTCGGGGGGGCTCGACGCGCCATATGACCAGCCAGTCATGAATAGCGATTCATGACCTGTCAGTCAAGCCCAAAGGTCCACCTGCTAGACTCCGGAGCCCCTTTCGAGCGGGCACGGGGTACCGCCGCCAGCCACCCAGCCATGCGCACGGTCCTGCATCGAATCGGCGGCTTCGCATTGCTGTGCGCCACCGTGCTCGCCAGCCTGGGCGCGCTCGACGCGCTCGGTGCTCCGCTGCAACCGGTCATCACCGCTGCAACGCGGGCCCCGAGTGGACCCCGGGCGAGCGCGGGCGGGCCCCGCGCGTTCGTGCTGCTGCTCGATTCGCTGCGCTACCAGACCGCGATCGACGCGGACCTGATGCCGAGCATCGTGGCGCTGCGCGCGCAGGCGACCTTCGCCCGTGTGACGCCGACCCGCGACGCGGTCACCGTTCCTTGCCTGCGCGCCGCCTTCACTGGCCGAGAGCGCAACAGCGTGCTCGGCTTCGTCGCCAACTTCGTGCAGCGCCGGGCAGCGCTGTCGTCGATCTTCGATCAGCTCGCAGGCGCGGGTGGCCGCTCGGCGGTCCTGTCCGACGCGGCCTTCGAGCAGTTCGCCGGGCCGGGAATCGAGCTCGAGGACAATGGCGGGGACGGCCCAAACGAGGTGCGCGACCAGAACGCCGCGCTGCAGCGCGCCCTCGAGCGCTATCGCAGCCACCGCTACGACTTGGTGGTCCTGCACGTCACCTACACGGACCACGTCGCGCACGAAGGCGGCATCGACAGCCCCGCGTATCGCGAGCGCTTCGCCAGCGCGGATGGCCTGGTCACTCGGCTCGAGACCGCGATCGCGCCCGAGGACACGCTGGTCGTGATGGGCGACCACGGTCACGACGCGAGCGGACGCCACGCGCTCGGGCTCGACGTGCCCACGTTCGCAGCCTACCGCGGCGCGGCTTATGCGCGCGGCTTCGACCTCGGCACGATCCCCATCCGCGACCACCGCTACCTCTTGGGCTTCGGGCTCGGTTTGCCGCTGCCCGCGGACTACGCCGGGCATCGCCACCCTCATGCGCTGCGCTCGACCGGCGGTGCGGTGCCCGCGGACTACGCGCTGCGCGACGCGGCTTCGGGACCGAGCGCTGCCCAAGGTGGTGTGCCTGAACAACGCCACCCCGGCTACGCAGCGTTCGTCGCGGCGCTCTGCGCGCTCTTCGCGCTGTTCGTCGTGAGCGTGGCCACTCCGCTCTGGCACGACGCGTCACGTCCGAATCAGTTCTTTGCTGCGTTCATCGTGGGTCTCGGGCTCTCCGGGCTCGGGCGCGGCCTGTTCTGGCTGCGCCCGCGCTTGCACGAGCCGCCGTACCTCGGCTTGCTCGCGTTCTGGGCGCTGCTCTTTCTATGCGCTGGCGCGCTCGCCCGGCTGCGCACGGACCCGCGCTGGGGTTGGTCGTTGCTCGCCCTGCCGCTATTTCTGTTCTTCCCGACCGTCTATCGCTACGGCGCGCCGGCTTCGATGAGCCCAGCGTGGCTCGGTTTCATGCTGTGCGCGTTCGTGACCGCAGCACCCAGCGCGGACCCTGTTCGCGGCAGGCCGATGCGCTGGTCTCGGTTGCTGCTCGCGCTCTTCGCGATGCTCTGCATGCTGGTGCCGTTCGCAGCGTGCGAAGCCTCGAACTTCAGGTTCGACGAATGGGTGCTGTGGCCCATGGCGCGGCTCCCATCGGGCTTCATGCTGCTGGCGCTGGTCGCGAAAGCCGTCGTGCTGTTTCGTCCGGGGCTCGCGCTGCGCGCACATGGGGTTTCGCTGCTCGCTTGGTGCTGGCTCACGCTTGCGCAGCTCGGACACGTGAGCGGGTTCGTCCAACTCGGCATCGCTTGTGCGCTGCTCGCTTCGTGGGCGCAGCTCCGCAGGCGCGAAGCTGACCCGAACGGGCGAGCGTCGATTGCGATCCACTACCAGAGGCTCGCGCTGGTCGTCGGCGTCTTGACGCTGCAGCACGCGCTTCTCGCGGCACCGGCCGATGCGTTCTACTGGCAAGACTGCTTGCTCGCAGCGCTGGTCGTGTCGGGCTGGCTCGCGGCCGAGCTGTGTGCGCCCGCCGCACGCGACAGCGCCTACGCGCTCTTGCTCTTGCTCGCGTTGTTTGCCGCGGGCTGGATCGGCTTGTCCTGGACCGTGCACCGGCTCGAGTGGAGCTTCCTCTATGGTTGGCTCAGCGCTCCCTTTGTCGAGCGCCACGTGGCGTGGCTATTGCCGCTGATCTTAGTGCGCTACGCGCTGCCGCTGCTCGTCGCACGCGCTTTGCTCGCAGAGCAGCTCGGCCCGCTCGCGCCAGCCGGCCGGCAGCTCGTCACCTTGCTCGCGGGAGCCAAAGTGCTGAGCCTGCTGCTGCTGACGACCGGCATCGCCTATGCCGACACCGCCAGTGACGTGTACCTCGAATCCGCCCAAGAAACGGGTATCGCGCTGGTGTTGGTTGCGGGGCTTTTGTGAGCGGTCTCTGCTGCTACTGCTTTTGAAGCTCGA